>JADJXO010000001.1:0-177500 GCA_016715825.1 Nitrospira sp.
AATCGGGACCGAAGAGGATTACCACGCGATGATCGACGAGTTGCATCAGCGTGGAATGGGACATCTGCTGGATGTCGTGCCGAATCATATGGGCATCGCTCAGCAGATCAACGCCTGGTGGCAGGATGTGCTTGAGAACGGGCCGAGCTCACGGCATGCGTCGTTTTTCGATATTGATTGGGACCCGCTCAAGATCGAATTGCGGAACAAGGTCCTCCTGCCGATCCTCGGTAATCAATATGGGGTCGTCCTGGAAGACCAAGAGTTACAAATAGAATATCAGGACGGGCGATACATCATCCGCTATTACGAGCATCGACTCCCCGTGGCTCCCAAAGCGTCTGTGCGGATCCTGTCCCATCGCCTTACAGAGCTTGCCGACGCGGAGGGGCCCGAGAGCCCCCATGTGATGGAACTGGAGAGCATCATCACGGCGCTGACGCGCCTACCGCCGCGAGACGCTCGTGACCCAGCGGCGGTCGTCGAGCGGTATCGAGAGAAAGAAGTTGTTCGTCGCCGTCTCTCGGCGTTGCTGGAAAGCAATGCGACGATCCGGCGCTTTCTGGACGAAAACGTGCGACAGATCAACGGGACCAAAGGCGATCCACACAGTTTCGACCTCCTCGATGATCTCTTGAACGATCAGGCGTACCGCCTGGCCGACTGGCGGGTGGCGGCCGAAGAGATCAACTATCGGAGGTTTTTCGATATCAACGAGCTCGCCGCGTTGAGAATGGAAAACCCCGAAGTCTTCGAAGCCACGCATCAGTTGGTCTTTCGATTACTCAAAGAGGGGGCGGTGACCGGGCTTCGGATCGACCATGTCGATGGTCTCTACGACCCGGCCGACTATCTCCAGAAGCTTCAGGAGTGGGTGCGACGCGAATGGCCGGAGGTCGGTGAATCCGAACGCCGTCCGCTGTATCTACTGGTCGAAAAGATCCTTGGTGCCAATGAACGGATTCCCGAGACCTGGGCGGTTCATGGCACCACCGGCTACGAATTTTTGGCCCTCGTGAACGGGCTCTTTGTGAATCGTGCCAATGAACGCGCTGTCGATGCGGCCTATACGCGTTTCGTCGACAATGAGCAACCGTTCGACGAACTGGCCTACCGGTGTAAGCAATTGATCATGAATGTCGCGATGGCGAGCGAGTTGAACGTCTTGGGCCATCAATTGAATCGGTTATCGGAACGGGATCGACGGTCGCAGGACTATACCCTGAATAGCCTCACGCATGCGATCCGGGAGATCATCGCCTGTTTCCCGGTCTACCGGACGTATATTACCGGGGCGCCGGAGGGGATCCTGGATCGAGACCGGGCGTTTATTTGGCAGGCTGTGACGAGGGCCAAACGGCGCAATCCGGCGCTGAGCGGGTCGGTATTCGACTTTGTCCGTGATCTACTCTTGCAACCGGCCGATGTGCACAAGGCCCATGATGAAGAGCGGCTTCGCTTCGTCATGAAGTTTCAACAGACGACGAGTCCGGTCACGGCGAAAGGGATCGAAGATACGGCCTTCTATCGGTACCACCGACTGGTCTCATTGAACGAAGTCGGGGCCGATCCTCAGCACTTTGGCATCACGCCGACGACGGCCCATCAACAGTTGAAGGAACGGCAGGGCCGATGGCCGGCCACCCTGTCAACCACTGCGACGCATGACACCAAGCGAGGCGAGGACGTTCGTATGCGAATCGCGGTGTTGTCCGAGATGCCGAAGCTCTGGAGCCAACGGGTCATGTTGTGGGGCAAGCTTAATCGCAAGTGGAAAGTCTCTGCGGAGCAGGGGCCGGTGCCGAGTGCGGATGATGAATATCTCCTATACCAAACTTTGATCGGGGCCTGGCCGCTGACTCCGCTCGATGAGGAAAGGCATGAAGAGTTTCGCACGAGAATGCAACAGTACATGAACAAGGCGATCAGAGAAGCTAAGGTTCACACGAGTTGGGTCAACCCTGATCCTGAGTACGAAGAGGCCATGGGCCGCTTTGTGGCGAGGATTCTCGATCGATCCGAATCGAAAGACTTCCTCGATGATTTCCTCCCGTTCCAGCGAAGGATCGCGCAGTACGGCATCTACAACTCACTGGCGCAGCTGCTGATCAAGATTACGGCACCAGGCGTCCCGGATTTCTATCAAGGCACGGAGTTCTGGGATCTCAATTTGGTCGATCCGGACAATCGCCGCCCCGTGGACTATGAGTTGAGGCAGACTGTCTTAGCCTCGTTGCGGTCAGCCGGAGACTCGGTGCAAGCCCGGCAGGCCCTCTTGCACGATCTCCTGACGCATCGGGTCGATGGGCGGATCAAGCTGTGGCTCACCACTGAAGGGTTGCGTTACCGCAGAGTGCATGCCGACTTGTTCCAGCAGGGAGAGTACGTGCCGCTCCAGGTCACCGGTGCGAAACGTGAACTCCTCTTTGCGTTCGCTCGCCTTCATGGAGACCAGGCCGTGGTCGTCGTCGTGCCGCGTCTCTTGACGGGAGTGATCGAGGATCCAACGGTGCTTCCGGTCGGTGAACGCGTATGGGGTGATACCAGGGTGATGATGCCGTCGTGGAAAGAAGGATCTCCCTTCCGGAATGTTCTGACGGGGAGTCAATTGGTGACGGTGTCGGACGAGGGGCGACAAAGTATCACCGCTGCAGAGATCCTGAAAGATTGTCCGGTTGCTGTAGTGGAACGCATGGTCTGATTGCTTTGCCGAAGGAGGTCGTCTACGTGGGGGCCAAGACAAAATCGAAACCTGAAACGTGGTCGCCGATCATCATCGAATCGGTGCACCCCGAGGTTGATGGTGGGCGGTATCCGATCAAGCGCGAGGTTGGAGATCGTCTTGAGGTATCCGCAGACATTTTTAAGGAGGGCCACGACGTACTGACCGCCGTGCTCCGATATCGGACGATCAACGAAACAACCTGGCACGAGGCGGTGATGTCGCACGTCGATAATGATCGATGGTCCGGCCATTTCGACCTTCAGGAGAACACGCGCTATCTCTATACCATTGGGGCCTTCACCAACACATTTGAATCATGGCGGCAGGAGGCAATCAAGAAATCGCAGGCGGGGGAGCGCATTGAAAGCGAGCTGCTGGAAGGACGGGCGTTGGTCGAAGGGGCCACGAAACGGGCGACAGGACCGGATAAAGCCAGACTTAGTGAATTGCTGAAGCAATGGCGGTCGTCGGATACACAGGAGGCCCAACTGGCTGTGGCTCTCAGCGAAGAACTCTCATACCTTGTCGAGTGCCATCAGGAACGCACGGCTTGGACCTTGTATGATCGGGAGCTGAAGGTGGTGGTCGATCGTGTCCGTGCGCGCTACGGAGCCTGGTATGAAATCTTCCCCCGTTCACAGGGAACGATCCCGGGCAAAGGTTCGACGTTCAAGGAGTGTGAACAGCGATTGCCGGCGATCAAGGCCATGGGATTCGACGTGCTGTATCTCACGCCGATCCACCCCATCGGCCGCACGAACCGCAAAGGAAAAAACAATTCCCTCACCCCGACTCCGACCGATCCCGGTAGTCCCTATGCGATCGGAAACGAACGGGGCGGCCATGATGCGGTGGAGCCGAGCCTCGGCACGATCGAAGAGTTCGATCGATTCGAGAAAGCTGTCCGCGCGCAGGGAATGGAACTGGCCATGGATTTTGCCATCAATTGCTCGCCGGACCATCCTTACGTCAAAGACCATCCGGAGTGGTTCGCCCATCGGCCGGACGGGACGATCAAGTATGCGGAAAATCCACCCAAGAAGTACCAGGATATCTACAACGTCGACTTTTACTGCAAAGACTGGCTCGGGCTCTGGAACGAGATGAAACGCGTGGTTCTGTTCTGGGCTGATCACGGGGTGAAGATCTTTCGCGTCGACAATCCACATACGAAGCCGGTGGCCTTTTGGGAATGGCTGATCCGTGAAGTGCAAGATCGTCACCCAGACGCCATCTTCTTGTCCGAAGCCTTCACTAGACCCAAAATGATGAAGGTGCTGGCGAAAGCAGGCTTTACTCAATCCTACACCTATTTTACGTGGCGCAATTTCAAGCAGGAACTCACGGACTATCTGATCGAATTGTCGCGCAGTGAGATGAAGGAATATTTCCGGCCGAACTTTTTCACGAATACGCCGGACATTCTGCCGGAGATTCTTCAGCAAGGCGGCCGACCTGCTTTCAAGTTTCGGTTGGTCCTGGCCGCGACGTTATCGCCTTCGTATGGCATCTACAGTGGGTACGAGCTGTGCGAAAACCGAGCGTTGCCGGGGAAAGAGGAATATGTGGATTCAGAGAAATATGAGATTGCAGTATGGGACTGGGATCGCCCCGGCCATATCGTCGACTACGTGACGTTGCTCAATCGAATCAGGCGGGACAATCCTGCGCTGCATGAGCTGGAAAATCTGGAATTCTATGAGTCGAGTAACGATCAGGTTCTGTTCTATGGAAAAAGTACGGTCGATAAGAAGAACGCGGTGCTGGTGGCGGTCAGCCTCAGCCCGTTCCAGTCTCACGAAGCCCATCTCCGGATTCCAATCGCGGCACTCGGCATCAAAGCGGACGAAACGTATCAATTGCACAATGTGATCACTGATCAGCGCGATCTCATGACGGGCGAGAGTTACATGCTACGATTGGATCCTCAGGTCGAACCGGCTGCGATTTTCGTGGTGCGGCGATGGACTCATCGAGAGCAGGAGTTCGATTACTTCTTCTAAGAGGCGACACATGTCACTGGCGGGACAATCTCCGTGGACTGATCAAGTCCGTTCCGCACTCGAAGCGCAGGGGCGGGGACCAATCATCGAGTATCTTCAGCGGCAGCGATGGTTTCGCGGTAAAGGTAGGTCGGTGGCGGACGCGCGATTCCTCGATGGATTCGAGTTGTCATCCGGAACCGTCCCCCATGTGCTGGCGGTCCTGCTGGTGGAATATCGAGGAGGGGGGCAAGAACGCTATGCCGCCCCGCTCTCGGTCAGACCCAGAGCGGAGGGAGACGATGCCGTGGCTATTGCTGCACTCAGCGACTCCACTCCTCAGCTCTGGGTCTGTGATGCCACCCGGGACGATGAGGTCTGGCGTGCCTTATACGCCGCAGTCGGAGGAGAAAAGGAGATCGTCGGGCATGTGGATTGTCTTGCAGGAAAGGTCATACCTGGGCAGCAGGAGGAATTGACTGCACCAGCTGATTGCGTGAAAGTTCTTTCGGCGGAACAGAGCAACACCTCAGTTGTGCTCGACCGGCGGGTGATCATGAAATTGATCCGAAAGCTGGATCTGGGCATCAATCCGGACGGCGAGGTCCTAGAGTTTCTCGCGACGCAGACCTCCTGCCGCGACATCCCGCCGTTGCTCGGCCTCATGAAGTATCACGACTGCCGAACCGAGGAGACGGCTGTTGAGGGAACCATCCTCGTGGTCCAAGGGTTTGTTCAGAACAAGGGGGATGGGTGGACCCACACGCTCATGCGGTTGGAAGAACTGCTGAACACATCACAATCGCGGCGTGAAATGTCCGACACCTTCCTGGGCGAGATCCGTCACCTAGGACGAGTCACCGGCAGGCTCCACCTCGCGTTGGCATCGAATGCGGAGCTGGAGGCCTTTCGCCCCGAGCCGACCACGGACCAGGATGTCGAAGGGTGGCAGGGGAAGATGACGCAGTTTCTTGCCGATGTCTGTCGCGATCTGCGGGGGATGCCGGTCGAGCAACAGGCGCTGGTCGGACTCTCCCTCGACGAACCGGACCGTCTAGAGAAAGTCTGCCGGACTCGATTTGAGAACCTCCGCCTATTAGCGGAGGGGCGAGCAGCGAAGGTTCGTTGCCATGGTGACTATCATCTTGGCCAGGTTCTCAAAACGGACGACGGATTCGTGGTGATTGATTTCGAGGGGGAACCGACACGGCCGCTCGAAGAGCGACGAGCGAAGTACTGTCCTCTCAAGGATGTTGCGGGCATGTTGCGGTCGTTCAACTACGCAGCACATGCTGTGCTGAAACGGGGTCGGCCGATGTCTGCCACTGATCGTGACGTCATCATGGAATGGGAGCGTGCCGCGCGTGCAGTGTTTCTCGAGGGGTATCGCTCGGTCGCCAAACCCGATGAGGCGGAATTCCTGCCAGACACGTGGGAAGACGTGGTGCGGGTGCTGCAGGTCTATGAACTCGACAAAGCGCTGTATGAATTACAGTACGAGTTGCACAATAGGCCGGATTGGCTATCGATTCCGCTGCAAGGCATTCGAAGCCTTACGCTGGAGGAGGTGTAAGGTGAGAGGGGAATCCGATGGGGTATAAACCGATCGGAGATTACGGAGTCATCGGAGACCTCCATACCGTGGCCTTGGTGGGGAAGGATGGGTCTATCGATTGGTGTTGCTTCCCGCACTTTGATTCACCCAGCTTGTTCGGCGCGTTGCTGGATGACCGGCGAGGTGGGCGGTTCCGCATTGCTCCACCCGACGATGGAAAACGACAACAACTCTACTTGCCGGAAACCAACGTGCTCTTGACCCGCTTTCTGCACCATGACGGCGTCGGCGAGGTGACGGATTTCATGCCGATCGAAGGCGATGAGCCGGGAGTGCATGCGACGCGACATCAGATTATTCGTATGGTCAAGGTGGTCAGAGGCAAAATTCGGTTTCGGTTGGAGTGTCATCCCGCGTTCAACTTCGGTCGGGATGATCATCGTGTCACGACGCTCCAGGCCGGAGCGATCTTTCGATCGGCTTCGTTGACGATCGGATTGGTGAGTTCCGTACCGCTGACGACGAGTCAGGGGGGCGTGGAGGCGGAGTTTGTCTTGGAAGAAGGGCAGCAGATCACCTTCGTTCTCGTGCAACTGGAGTCAGAAACGAGCGAGAGCGTCCTTGATGTACCTCAAACGGCCGACACTGCGTTGCGCGAGACCGTGGCCTATTGGCGGAAGTGGTTGAGTCAATGCCGCTACACGGGGAGATGGCGTGAAATGGTTCAACGTTCGGCGTTGACGTTGAAGCTCCTGACTTATGCACCGACCGGTGCGATCGTGGCCGCGCCGACCACCAGTCTGCCCGAATCGTTGGGCGGTGAGAGGAATTGGGACTACCGCTACACCTGGATTCGAGATGCGGCCTTCACCCTGTATGCGCTGTTGCGGCTTGGTTTTTCGAAAGAGGCGGGTCGGTTCATGCAGTGGCTCGAAGCCCGCTGTCACGATCTCAACCAAGACTGCTCGCTACAAGTCCTCTACGGTATCGATGGACGTCGGATTACACAGGAGGACATCCTGTCCCATTGGGAAGGATATCAACGTTCGTCGCCGGTCCGTGTGGGCAATGGCGCGGCTTCACAACGCCAATTGGATATGTACGGCGCGTTGATGGATGCGGCCTATCTCTACAATAAGCATGGATCACCTATCAGCTATGACAGTTGGATGGGTTTGACTCGTCTCCTGGACTACGTCTGTGCCAATTGGGATCAGCCTGACGAAGGAATTTGGGAGGTGCGCGGCGGGCAGCGGCAGTTTGTGTATTCAAAAGTCATGTGTTGGGTTGCGCTCGACCGAGGAATCCGCCTCGCAGACAAGAGAGGATTTCCTGCAGATCGTGCTAAGTGGATGGATGCGAGGGACCGGATCTATCGTGATGTCATGCACTATGGTTGGGATCATGAACGCCGCTCGTTTGTGCAGGAATATCACGGTCACGCACTGGACGCCAGCGCCTTGATCCTGCCGCTTGTCTTTTTCCTTTCACCGACCGATCCACGTATGCAATCCACCATCGAGCAGATCACATCCAGTCTGGTATCCGATGCACTGGTCTTTCGCTACCTCCCAGAGGAGGCTGCGCCCGACGGCTTATCCGGCCAAGAAGGAACCTTTACGCTCTGTTCATTCTGGCTGGTCGAGGCGTTGACCAGAGCCGGTCGTTTGGAAGAAGCTCGGTTGACGTTTGAGAAGATCTTGAGCTATGCGAATCACTTGGGCCTCTATGCGGAAGAGTTGTCTCTGACAGGAGAACAGTTGGGCAATTTCCCTCAGGCGTTCGCCCACATCGGCCTGATCAGCGCTGCCTATAACCTTGACCGAGCTCTTGGTTCACAGCGGATTCCGGCTGCGTGACGGTACATCAAGAGGAAGGGCCATCGTCCATCATGACACCAACGAGCAGTGACGGCGCATTTCAGTTCCTCGGGTGCAGCGAGATCCAGGAAATTCTGGGCAAGCTGGCGGAAGACGAGCGCACTCTGGCCGAATTGTTGGAAGAGGTGCCGCTCGATTCCATCTACTTCCATACCCATAGTTTCTTCTTGCGCCATCGGTTCATTGAACGGACCTATCCCAACGATTTTGCAGAATGGGTGGGCGAGCAGGTGCGCGATCACGTGCTTGCGGAACGGCTTTCGGTCGTGGATCCGTTCGAATATCCGAGCTTGGAGGCCTTGCGGGAAGAACTGATCTCCCTGATCGACGACCACCTCTCCGGCCTCGCGACGGTGCCTCGTGCAGGGTTCGGTGCCCCGTTCTACTTCAGCCGGTCACGTATCCTGGAGGTCCCGACGGGTTTGGAAGCGCGGACGCTGCGGGAATTTCGTGCAGCAATTTCAGAAGTGGATGTCAGCGTGATCTACTTCCATGTGTTCGAATCGCATCTGCGCCTGCAACGGGAGGAGAATGATTTTTCGGCTTGGATTCGACATGGCTTGAAGTTGACCGAATTAGCCGACCGCATGAAGGCGCTGAATCCCTACTTAGGGAGCCTCGAACGGCTGCGATCCAACCTGTTGAACATGTGCGACGATCAATTGGCGAAGGGTGGGTCAGGATAGGAGATGGACAGGACACGATGGTGAACGACGATCCGTTTTGGTACAGGGACGCGGTGTTCTATGAGATCCATGTGAAGGCCTATGCCGACGGCAATGGAGACGGCATCGGGGACTTCCAAGGCTTGATCGGAAAGCTGGACTACCTCGAATGGCTCGGAGTGGACTGCCTCTGGCTGTTACCGTTTTATCCTTCGCCGCTCCGGGACGACGGCTATGACGTGGCGGATTTTCTCACCGTGGCTGAACAGTACGGCACGATGCAGGATGTCAAACAACTGTTGGATGAGGCCCACCGTCGTGGGATTCGTGTCATCGTCGACCTAGTCCTCAATCACACCTCCGATCGCCATGCGTGGTTTCAGGAATCGCGGCAGTCTCCTCAGTCGTCGAAACGCGGCTTCTATGTGTGGAGCGACACCGATCGCAAGTACGGGAAGGCCAGAATTATCTTCATCGACACGGAAAAATCCAATTGGACCTGGGACCCTGATGCGAAGGCGTTCTACTGGCACCGGTTTTTCAGTCATCAGCCGGACTTGAATTATGACAATCCAGAAGTCCGTCAGGCCATGCTGGACATCATGACCTTTTGGCTGGACCAAGGGCTGGACGGGTTTCGGTGCGATGCGGTTCCGTATCTGTTTGAACGGGAAGGTACGATCTGCGAAAACCTTCCTGAGACGCACGACTATCTGAAAGATATCCGTCGGCGAATTGATGCGTCCTATCAGGGGCGCGTCCTGTTGGCAGAAGCGAACCAATGGCCGACGGATGTACGACCATATTTCGGCGATGGCGACGAGTTTCACATGGCCTTTCACTTTCCCCTCATGCCCAGGCTTTACATGGGGGTGCAGAGCGAAACGCGTGATCCCATCATCGATATGTTTACCCACACGCCGGAGATTCCACCGAACTGCCAGTGGTGCCTTTTCCTCCGCAACCATGATGAGCTCACACTCGAAATGTGTTCCGGTGAGGAGCGGGACTACATGTATTACACGTACGCGCGTGATCCGTCGATGCGGCGTAACATCGGCATCGGCCGTCGGCTGGCTCCGTTGTTGGAGAATGACCGTAGAAAGATCGAGCTGCTCCATAGCCTTGTCTTCACCCTACCCGGGAGTCCCATCATCTATTACGGCGACGAAATCGGGATGGGGGACAACATCAAACTCAAGGATCGAGACGGCGTACGGACACCGATGCAATGGACGATGGATCGGAACGCAGGATTTTCGAATTGCGACCCAGCTCAGCTTTATCTGCCGGTGGTGGCAGATGCCGTGTATGGGTATCAAGCGGTCAACGTCGAGTCGCAGAAGGAGGCACCCCATTCGCTCCTTCACTGGATGAAACGGATGATCTCCGTCCGCAAACGGTTCTCGGCGTTCGGACGAGGGGCGATTACGTTTCTACGGCCGGCCAACGGCAAGGTCTTGGCGTATTTTCGGGAGCATGAGGGTGTCAAGCTGCTGGTGGTTCACAATCTTGCAGGCTCCGCACAATCGGTCGAATTGGATTTGAAAGGATGTGTCGGCTCGACGCCGATTGAACTGTTGGGCGAGGCACGTTTCCCCACGCTGACGGAACGCCCCTATATCTTGACGCTGGCGCCGTATGGATTCTATTGGCTCAACCTCATAGGGAAGCCTTCCGAAGTTGCCGCATACGGTATCGAGCAGACAGTGCTGTAATGGGACGGCGAGACATGAAGAGGGGGTGGAGTCGATGATCGGCGAGTTGGAACAGTACCGGGAAGTGGCTCCGAAGGGAACGGTCGATTTTCTGCATCGGTTGAGTGATCTCGTGCAAGGCAAGCAGTTTCTCCATGTCAGCGCTGTGCGCTACGGCGGCGGAATGGCGGAGATCTTGCGGCGGATCGTGCCGGTGATGAAAGCACTGGGTGTCGAAGCTCGTTGGGAGGTCATCGCCGGGACACAGGAATTTTCTGATGTGACAAGACGGATTGCTGACGGGTTGCAGGGGAGACCTGAAACGATCACCAATGAGATGTACGCCACCTATCTTGATATCACCGCCAGAAACGCGAGGGCATTGAATCTCGACGCCGATCTGGTGGTCGTCCACGATCCCCAGCCAGCGGCGCTGATCGATTATCGGAAGGGCGGCAAATGGGTCTGGCGCTGTCACCTGGATATGGGCCGCCCCCACCGCTCAATCTGGAGTCTGTTCCGACGGCACGTCGTGAAATATGATGCAGCTGTCTTCTCGCTGCCGGGATTCGCTCAACGGCTGCCGATTCCGAAGTTCTTGATCTATCCGTCGATTGATCCGTTGACCGAAAAGAATCGGGAACTCTCTCGTGTTGAGATTGCGCAGGGACTTGATCGTTTTGGTATCGCCAAGAGTAAACCGATTCTCTTGCAGGTGGCCCGTTTCGACCGGTTCAAAGATCAGATCGGCACGATTCGAACCTATCAGATGGTCAAGAAGCATCATAACTGCCAGCTTGTTTTGGCCGGTAGCGGAGTGCTTCATGACCCGGAAGGGGAGTCTGTCTTGGCAGAGGTTCAGGCAGCGGCTGCGAATGATCCGGACATTCACATTCTTCAACTGCCTCCGGAGGCAGATCGCGAGATCAACGTGTTGCAACGGGCGGCCTCCGTCGTGGTTCAGAAAGCGCTGAAGGAGGGGTTCGGCGTGGCCGTGTCCGAAGCCATGTGGAAGGGAAAGCCCATCATCGGAGGAACCGCCGGTGGCGTCTCGGCGCAAATCGTCGATGGTGCGACCGGATTCATCGTCCATTCCGTTGAGGGGGCGGCATTTCGTATCCGCTATTTGCTTAGCAATCCTGGAGTCATGACGAGGATGGGGGCATCGGCGAAAGAGCATGTGCGACGCAATTTTCTCATCACCCGACACTTAGGCGACCATCTCACCCTGTTAAAGCTGCTGTGTTCTGAGTGACGGTATGGATCGGCTCGAATCGAATCAACAGCCCGTTGCCGAATCTTCCTTGCCGGATTCGGTCCACGCGCTGCTTGATCAGGCGGAACCAACTGATATCGTCGTGGGAGTGCTTACCTTCAACGATGGAGCGACGGCACCTGCCGTTGCCAAAACGTTGATCGAGGGATTTCGTCGTTCGGGTCGAGGGCAGAGGGTGTTGCTGATCAATTGCGATGCCGGTTCGCAAGATGGGACAGGGGATCTCATCGAACAAGCGGTCGGACGCGAGGGACCTTTCTGGGCGGTCCGACATCCGGTGCGTGGATCCTCATTGCATGTCATCACCGAGTCGGGGGTACCTGGCCGAGACGTGGCGGTGCGGTTGCTCGCGACGGTCTCTGAGCGACTGGCGGCAAAGGTGTGTGTCATCGTCGACGGGAATCTGAAGTCCGTTGATCAACACTGGCCGGAACTGCTCACGTCACCCATTCTCGACAAAGGTGCGGATTGTGTGCTGCCTCAATTCTCCCGCAATCGGTACGAAGGGACCCTGACGAATACGCTGCTGGCACCCCTCACCCGAGCGTTGTATGGAAAACGCCTGACCTATCATCAGGGCGGAGCCTATGCGTTCTCTGATCGGTTCATGCGATCGACCCTGACGGCTCAACCATGGGACGACGAAATCGCCCTGTATGGGATCGATGGATGGATCACGACATTGGCAGCAGCCGAACCCATCGACGTCTATGAAGCAATGTTAGGGGCACGTGTGCGCCAAGGCAAGCCGATGGGGGATTTATCAACGATCATTGCCCAATCGGTCGGCTGCATTTTTCACTTGATGGAACGCTATCAAAGTGGGTGGGAGTCGGTAAAGGGATCGAAGACGGTTCCGATGATCGGAGAACCGGCCGGATTAGGGGAGTCCGTCGGAACTCTGCACGTCGAACGGATGATCCAGGGGTTTCGCCAGGGGCTGCGGGACCTGGTCCCGATCTGGCAGATCGTGTTGGCACCCGATACCTTTCAACACGTGTTGGAGCTGGGGATCGATGATGCGGATAGTTTTCGGTTTCCCTCCAGTCTTTGGGTGCAAGTCGTTTATGACTTGGCCATGGCCTATCACGATCGGCTCCTCCACCGTGAGCACCTGCTCAAGTCGCTGACGCCGCTGTACCTCGGCTATACCGCGTCACTGATCTTGACGACACGTGCGCTACCAGGGAAGCGTGTGGAAGAGCATCTGGAGCGATTGGCCGTCGAGTACGAAACCATGAAATCGTATCTGATTCAGCGATGGAGGTGGAGCGATGGGTAATGTGTGGGGCGACGCGATCGTAGAAGCGTTTCGCGACATGATGATGCGGATGGCGCTCTTTCTCCCAAAGTTACTTGCGCTGGCCAGCTTCATTGTGTTCGGCGTGCTCGTCGGATTGGCGATGAAGGCGGCACTTCACCACTTGTTGCGCGCAGTTCGCGTCGATGTGCTCAGTGAGCGATGGGGATTGCAAGCGTCGCTGGCCAAGGCGGGGTTTAAACAACCGTTTTCTCAGATCATGGGACGCCTGGCGTTCTGGACCGTGTTTATCATCTTTGTGTTCATGGGTGTGGACGCGCTGGGGTTGCCGACGACCGCCGACCTGATGGGGCAACTCTTGGGCTATTTGCCGAGCGTGATTGCGGCCGGACTCTTGATTCTGGTCGGTGTCTTGATGGGCAACTTCTTGGCGGAGGCGACGTTGATCGCGATGGTCAACGCGCAGATTCAGGAGGCACGATTTATCGCTGGTCTGGTGCGTTGGGGGATATTTCTCTTTGCGGCTGCCATGGTGCTGACTCAGCTTGGTATCGCCAAGGAAGTCGTGATCGCGGCATTTTCTATCGTGTTTGGCGGGGTGATCCTGGCTCTGGCGATCGCCGTGGGGCTCGGAGGACGGAACATTGCACGTGATGCACTGGAGCGCCGCTGGCGGAAGCGGAAAGAAAAAGAAGAACGAGACGAAATCGCACACCTGTAAGGGAGGGAATCACTGCCAAGGACACAAGCGGCGAAGCATGGCAAAGTCTCTCCCATTAGGAAGTGACCCCGGGGCTCAAGGTTTCCTCTTGAGCAGACGCCAGGTCTTTGGCCCAACGATGCCGTCCGGTTTCAGTCCATGCTGTTTTTGAAAACTGGCGACGACTCTGTTTGTGGTAGGACCGTAGCGCCCGTCCACAGTGAGACGATGCCCGAATCGGCGTAAGGCTTTCTGGAGCCGTATGACATCACGTCCTTTGAGAGGTGGATGTTGGAGTGAGAGATGTCTGATGAGTTTTGATACCCGAGTGTGTGGTTGAAGTGCCCGCTCGGTATGTGGACCGACGATACCATCGGGTTTGATTCCGTTGTAGCGTTGAAACCAGCGAACGGCTGCAGCCGTGTCGCTCCCATAGACGCCGTCGACTCGAATCGGGAGCCCATGGCGCTTCAAGAGCCGTTGGATACGCGCAACGCGCGGCCCTTTCATCAGGGAGCGTTTGACCCGCAAGGGAGAGTACGAGCCCTTTTTCAGGACCGACCGTTTCGACTTTGAGGTGAGACGGGAAGAAGATGGCTTGACTGAGGCCTCTCGTCTCTTCGCGGTCAAGGCCTCAATGCGGTCTCGCAGGACCCCATTCTCTCGCTCCTGTCCTTCTATCGTGCGCTGCATGGAGGCGTGTCGCGCTCGCATCTCCGAGTCGTCCTGTTCGAATGCGATCTTCTCCACCACAGCCTCGTTCAGGTCTGTGTGCGGTTCCTCGATCTGTGTCTCCAGGGCCGGAGGCGAGAAGTCGCAACCGGTTAGACTCAAAACACCGAGAAGCGACGCAGACGTGAGCGCGGCGGCAGACATCTGGCTGAAGGACCAGGAAAATGCTAGACGATCATTCATCAACGAGTACGCCATTGCAGCTTCCGTTGTAGGTATTGGGTGTGATGGAAGCGACAACGATCATTCGGACCAGTGTGATCAACATTCCTCCCCTTCCTCGAGGAAGGAATCGTAACAGTGTTGATGCCAGACAAGGACGTCTTTCTCCGAAGGGGACGGAACAGATGGGGTTTCTACGAGAGCGCTGTCGTGTCGCAGATCGATGGTTTCACCACAGCCCTGGCACTCCTGCTGTGTCGCCTTGTGTACGAACGGCTTGTTTCCGTTGTCGGTGTTCATGGGTACCTCTCTGGTGTGTAAGCCACGACGTCCGTATAGAGTGCGCATGGGCAGACGCACGAGAGGACAGCGTGTGTGGATTCTAAAGCCAACCTCCTAATGGGGAATCGTCAAGTACCGAATCGGGCGTTTCATCCGGGAACGCGCGGACCAGCGCCGCCGCCGTGCCCACTTGAGCGCAGACCCACACAGTACGGCGACTGTCAGCATGACGAGACCCTCCAGCAACGTTAGTTCCATTGCGTCTTCGTCCAATCTAGTTGCACGGTCATTCCAATATCGTGCCGGGAATCTCCCGATCGGTAGGCGCTTTAATCTCTAGCAGGTCAAGTTGAACCATGATGTTCTTCCCGGCCAATTTGTGGTTGGCATCCAACGTGACCTGTTCTCCGTCCAATTCAGTCACGATCATATTCATCACTGTGCGATCGTTTTTGAGAATGGCCACTTCGAGGCCAATCACCGGCACGATATGGTGGGACTTCAACCATCTGCGCTTCACTCGGTAGCACAGGTCGCTGCGATACAAACCAAAGGCAAGGTCAGGGGGAAACAGCTGGGTTCTGGACTCACCGACGGTCATACCGAGCACCAGATGATTGATGCCCGGCATGACAGACTGTTCTCCGGCGATAAACTCGAGGGGCTCGTGATACAGGGATGAATCAAACAAGGATCCATTCTCCAACCAGGTCATAAAGTCGACTCGTACCAGGTCACCCCACTCGACTCGACGGAGTCGCAGTTCTCCATCCGGATGGCGTAAAGTCCTCGTTATGGCCACGGCATCTCTCCCTGTCTCTCGTCGCATCGATTGGATTGTCAGGACCTGCAAAATATGGCCGTCGCATACTCCTTTAATTCCTGCTTCGTTCGCACGCCGTAAAACTGTTTGAGAAAGGTGATGCTGAGGCGAACGGTTCTGGCAGAAAGGCCGAGCGCACGTGCGATTCGAGATGCCGGGTAGCCTCTCAGCATGAGACGCATGATCAGCTCATCCAATGATGAGATGCCTCTCGTCTGTGGGCGACGTTCATTCGTTCTCGGGCTTGCTGCTTTCGAGGAGAGGGAGGAGGAGAGAAAACGTCGGCCCGCTCGCACTGTACTGATCGCATCGAAGAGTTCGGTTGAGATGTCGTTACGATAAAGGATACCCGAGGCTCCGCTGGAAAAAGCTGCCGCTGCCACATCCTTATTTCGTGCTCCCGTCACGGCCACGATGCAACACGAAGGATTGATGCTCGTAATGCGTCGAATGGTTTGCAAACTGCTTGCATGCAAGAGATCAAGGAGGACGAAATGGGGTTGTAGGCGGCTCACGACCGGCAAAAGAGAGTATTCGTCAGCGGGAGACTCGACGACCTCGTACTGCGTCGATCCAGGAATACCGTGAACGTGAAGTCGACTATCCTCGGCAATCAATGGGTGAATACCCGCTAAGAGGATAATGCGGGGGGGCATGCGACCGGACATGTGGTTGTTGCCTCCTTCAGTCAGATGGCGGCACAGATAACCCTGAATGGGCGCTGCCGTAAAGGAGCCTCATACAGGCCATGCCGACGTCGCTCACCGCCGCCTACAATCAGCCTCATCATCCATGACGTGTGCGATGAGGCATGAGGTATAACTAAGCACAGAGGCCCCAAGCTGAGAACTAGGAGTGTCCCTAGTTACCAGGACTTCATTCCCTGGATAGTGAGAGGGTGTGTTGTGCAGAAAAAAGGTCGGAGGGGTATGGCGACGAGTCGGTGCGAAACACGAGAAGATTGGTGAAGGATCAGGCGGGGACTAGGCCGTGCGTGACCGCATACTTGGTCAAATCGGCCGTCGTAGAAAGTCCGAGTTGTTTGACGATGCGTGTCTTATGAAACTCCACGGTTTTGACCGACACGCAGAGAATCGTGGCAATCTCTTTCAGTGATCGTCCCTCCGCCACCAGCTGGAGAACTTCTCGCTGGCGTATGGTGAGCTGCTTTTGTGGTGCCGTGAGGGATCGCTTGCTGTGTAAAAGCGGATCCAGCATGTCTTTCGCCAGCATGGGAGATACATACAGCTGTCCGCGCAGGACGGCTCGGATGGCTTGAAGAAGTTCGGTCGCGGTCGAACGCTTCAACACATAGCCGGCTGCGCCGGCTCGGAAGGCCTCGGTGACATAGGTCGCATCTCCATGCATGCTTAAAAACAACAACTTGGAGGCGGGAACCAGGCGTCTAAGCTGGTAGGCTGCGTCGATACCGTTTAAGAGCGGCATCGACAGATCCAGCAAAATGACATCAGGAAGCAGACGAGGGGCCGCCTCCAGAAGGGCGCGGCCATCTCCTACTTCACCGACCAAGGTGAATTCCGGCTCCAACACATTATGCAGGGCCTGCACAAACAGGGTATGGTCATCTGCGAGAAGAATCGATGGCTTGTTCATCGCAATTCAGTTCCTGGGTCGAAGCGTGTGAACACAGTTGTTCCGTTCCCAGGCGAAGAGCACCAGGATATCGTGCCATCCAGCAGCTTCGCTCGCTCCTCCATACTCAACATCCCGAGCCCATCCTTTCGACGTTTGACTTCTTCGAGGTCCATTCCAATTCCATCGTCGCACACGGTCAAGGAGATCTCGTCGGATGACACGACGAGTGTAAGGGATACTTGTGACGCATTGGCATGGAGTCCCACATTCCCCAAACTTTCCTGTGCGATTCGATATAAGCACGTCGCCAATCGCAACGGAATGGAGTCGGCCGATCGGGGCTTCGTGAATCGAGCGCTGATGCCGGTGCGCTTCACGAAATCATTGAGGTAACGTTGGAGGGCTGTGACGAGCCCAAGGTCCTCCACCGTTGTTTGATGGAATCGATAGGCAAGCCCACGGACGTCGTCGGATAGTTCACTCACATGCCGCCGGATCACGCGGATCCGCCGGCGGATGACGGATGGGGAGTCCGGGAGATTTCGGCTCAGCGTGTCGAGTTGGAGGCCGATCGCCCCAAGGCGCTGGTTCACGTCGTCGTGAAGATCGCGCGAAATCCGCCGCCGCTCTTCGTCCTGGACCGTGAGCAATTTTCCGGCTAACGTGCGGACATCATCCCGATATCGGTTTTCGGTCTCTTTTTTTTCTGTCGACGCACGCTCCTGATCGAGTGGCAATGCGCCCTGGTCCGGAGCCTGTTTCATAGCATCACACTCCTCGTTCACCTTACGGCGTCTGGGAGGCTTATGCAACGTCTCTCGTCGAGCCTGAGAGGACTGAATGGAATGGGCCCAGATCCGTTAGCGAGGCATAGCGGGGGGGAGAAACCGTGGGGGGGTGCGTACCCCGTCGCTGTAGTGAGGAGGTTCCGGGTCGAGCAAGCTTGGTATGGTGCGCCCGACAGGACTTGAACCTGTAACCTTCTGATCCGTAGTCAGATGCTCTATCCATTGAGCTACGGGCGCATGGCGTCTGTCGCGTTCAGACATGGGGGTAAAGGTCAAAGGCCTGGTCGAGAAGCACAAGTGCAGGTCACAACCTTACCTTAGAGCTCACCGGGACGAATGGTTATACAGTTCTCGAAGTGGGGGGGTCAAGTGAGGAACGTCGATGTAGAGAGGAGCTCAAACCTCAGCCGTTTCGAAATATGCCGAAGGCTTTCTAGAAGATGCGCTTGCGGACTTCGTTCGAGTAGGCACGCTCATCCCCGCCCCACTGTAAGCTGAATCAACGTATGGCAAACACAGAGTGAGAGTTGTGAGCAAGGTATTCGAGCGGCGTAGGCTGACTCCTACGGCAGGGTGCGTAATTGTGCACGCTGCGTATGTATCTGAACTCGGTCTCTCCAGCCTTGGGGGGGGGGTGCTGTATAGAGGAGAGCTCAATGGGGAAGGATCAAAAACTTGGGGGCTTTCATCACGAGAATGAAAGCCCCCAAGTTGACTCGATTGCTCAATCAGGCAAGGATTCAACAATCCGTACTTGGACACAACGCTTTAGTGGCCGCCCTTGTGCTCGTCCTTCTTGTCGTCACCAAATGTATCGGCATGGCCACCCTTCTTTTCCTCTTTCTTGTCGTCGCTATACGTGGCATGCCCGCCCTTCTTCTCTTCTTTCTTGTCATCGCTATAGAGGACATGGCCGCCCTTCTTCTCTTCCTTCTTATCATTGCTAGCGAAGGCCGGGGCGTTAAAAGTCATTGCGACTGCCACTGCCATAGCTGCCATCAACACACGTTTCATAAGGAAACCCCCTGTGAAAAATTAAAAATAGGTGCCACCCATTTGGCACTAGCTTGGCACATGATGCAAGGGTAGTGCCATTGATACTCGAATTGCAAGGTGAAAAAAGAAGATGCAGGCTTTAGCGGATTCCCAAGACCGTGTGTGGGTGCCGGAGCGGCCCTCGTATCATGCCATGGCAGACTAGGGGGGAGGTCATCCACCTGAGATCACCGGTCTGATTTCGATCTGATCCTGATCCGACAGCATCTCGTCTTCTGTGGCCAATTCGTCTCCCCGAATGACTAAGTGTGCTTCAGCGACGAGATTCAGGTCTCGGAGCAATTCCTTCACTCTCTTCGGTCCTTTGACTTCGATCGTGCGTGCGGGATGATTCAGTTGTACGTGCATGGGAGGATGATAAGCGACCGGACGAACGAAGGGCAAGGGGAGATCGTACTCGGAGGAACGCACAATGTGAGAAAAGAAGCCGGTTAGCAGGGCGCGGCAAGCTTGTGCTTTGCGAAACTGAGGCCTTCCTCTAGCGTCCCAAATTCTCCATCCAGTTGAGCCTCGTAGCACTCATCAAGCAGTCGGCCCATTTCAGGACCAGGCTGAACTCCTAATTCCAACAAGTGCCGCCCCATCAGAATGGGGACCGGGGCCTGATGCGCAACGTCCAGCTGCTTCGCTCGGTTCAGTAACCACTCGCCGGCTGGGAATCCATCAAAGACCTTTGGCGGCCGGCCTGCATGATCGGCCCTCGCTACGCGCACTAAACGGTCAAGCCGTTTCACTTGTCTGGCGAGCCGACGGACGGCGCTGTCAGAGGCTTGTGCATCATAGAGTGTGCGGGGACGGAGATGGCACAAGACCAAGGGCAGCACCCCGTCTATGATGTCCTGCTGGTTGGTGAGCCGTTCGAGAAAGCATCGCGTCGGGTCCTCGCCCGCCGATTCATGCCCGCGCGAGGTAATATGCTCGTAATCCTGTCTGGTTGTTGCTGGTTTGCCGAAGTCATGGGAGAGGATCGCCAATCCGACGATCAGATCGTCCTCCTCGTTGCCGGATCGCTCACCGGCAAACCAATCCAGACAGTGGAGTGTGTGGATCCAGACATCCCCTTCAGGGTGCCATAGCGGATCTTGTGGACAGTCCTGAAGTGCCGCAAGCTCCGGATAGAACCGCAGCCACCCGCAGTCGCGCAAGAAGTGCAACCCCCTAGACGGTTTGCAGCCCTGAAGAAGAAGTTTTTTCCACTCCTCCCACAGACGTTCACGGGGCTGACTGTTCTGTGAGAGGGTTCGGCACAGCTCCACGGTCTCCGGCGCAGCGGTGAATTCAAAGCGGGCGCACAACTGCATCCCACGCAGGACACGCAGCGGATCTTCGGTAAACTGTGGCGACACGTGCCGCAAGATACGTGCGTGGAGGTCATCACGCCCATTGAAGGGGTCACGAAGCTCTCTCGTGTCCGGGTCCCACGCCATGGCATTGATGGTGAAGTCCCGTCGGGCCAGGGCATCGTCGATCGAGATGTCAGGATCCGCCTGTCGCACCAGAGTAGGGATCGAGGTCGTGCTGCTGGGAAGGATGCGGGAGGGAATGGAAATGTCGATGGGCAGACCTTGCAGTTTGAAGACCGCGAACGCCTTGCCGACGAATTGGACGGAGAACTGTTCGGACAACAGCGCGTGGAGTTGCCCTGGTGGAAGACCCGCGACTTCGAGGTCCAAATCGCGCGGCTGTCGCCCGAGTACCAAATCGCGGATACAGCCGCCGACCAGCCAGGTTCGTCCGCCATTGCGACGAACCAGTCGCTCAATCTTGCGGAGCGTCGCGGATAGCGTGGGATCTTCAAGGCGAAAACGGACCGGCATCTAGGGCTCCGCTTCCCTCAGGAACCTCGCGGCCTCTTCCGGGGAGACCGGATTGATGTAAAAACCGGTACCCCACTCGAAGCCCGCCACTTGAGTCAGTTTGGGGATGATCTCTAGGTGCCAGTGATAGTAGTCGCCGGTTTTTTCGTGAAGCGGCGAGCTATGGAGGATGAAGTTGTAAGCCGGATGGGCCAAAACTTTATCCATACGACGGAGCGACTCTGACAGGATGGGAGCGAGCAATTCAAATTGAGCTTTTTGGCTATCTTCAAAGTATGCGGCGTGGCGTTTGGGCAGAATCCACATTTCAAACGGGAAGCGTGGGGCGAAGGGCGTCACGCACAGGTACTCTGGATTTTCAGCGACGATCCGATCACCGTCTGAGAGATCTTGCCGAAGAATGTCGCAATAGATGCAGCGTTCCTTCTGCTGAAAGTGAGTGCGGCATCCGTCGAGTTCATCCTGTACGCTGGTCGGGACGATCGGCAAGGCGATGAGTTGGGAGTGGCTATGTTCCAACGTAGCCCCCGCCAGCGCGCCATGATTCTTGAACACCAGGATGTAGCGGAGCCGGACGTCCTTTCTCAGGTCGAGCATGCGGTCGCGATAGGCCCACAGGAGGTCTTCAATCTGCTTGGCCGGTAGGTCGGCCAGACTTTCGACATGGTTGGGGGTTTCAATGATGACTTCGTGCGCTCCCACGCCGTTCATCCGGTCGTACAACCCGATTCCTTCACGGCCCATGTCGCCTTCGACTTGAAGCGCGGGGAACTTATTGGGAATGACACGGACACGCCAATTCGGCGAGTTGGGCTCGCCCGCTTGAGGACGATAGGCCATGATTTCTTTCGGCGTGAGCCGCTCCTGTCCCGGACAAAATGGACAGAGGGTTGTGGCCGTAGGTTTAACCGGCTGGCATTTGACAAAATCGTGTGGGCGTCCATTCCGTTCGGTGGAAATGATCACCCAGCGGCCGACGATCGGATCACGTCTTAAATCTGGCATTGATTCCTCCGTAAAACGTAAAAAAGTAAAAGGTGAACCGTAAAAAGTTTGGCTTCTTGGACATGGGAAAATGACGATTGATTTCTACACGTCACTTTTCACGTTTTACCTTTCATCTTCCATCATACTCTCCACAGTTCGGCCTCAAAGTTCGGTCCAGGCACGGTTAGGACCGCGGGTTTGGGGCCAGGATAGCGGGCTATTTCCAGGTTATGCTTGCGGACGACAATCGAGAGCTGCATGGTCTGAGCAGGTTGAAGCTGAATGTCCTGCCAAGGAATCGCTAGCTCGATGATCGAGCGAGCGCTGATCGTTACATACCGTCCGATCTCTTGCCACGTGCTCGCCGCGATCTGTTGAGACAGAATGAATTCCTCAGCTTCTGGCAAGGGCAGGGGAAAGCTGAGGTGAAAGGGGGCTTGTGGGCCGTGAAGGGCTATCACAACGTCGAGGTCAGTTCGCTTCATAACTGTTTCATCGGGGTCGAGCCTGATCACGAACTCATCCTGACTCCAGCCGAACCGGATGGCCGAAAAGATTCGATCGGCCTTCCACATGGCCCCCAACGGAGGCTGCGTCGTGATGCTGCCGGCGCCGTGCCACTCGAAAAAATCGGTCACCAGACCATCGAGTGTAGGGGTGATCCAACGGACCGGTTGTTGGACCAGGTTGGATTCAGTGCCGATCCCCATCATACAGATCGGTTGGTTCAGCTGATCGGGAGGGTGCTGGCCCATCAGGGTCCACACATTGCGGAGATGTGTTCTGAAAAGCCGGTCGAACTCCGGTTTGAAGTCGGTGTCGAAATCGTCTCCGTACCACCAGAACCAATCACTGCCTTCAGCGGCGTACAGTTCCTGCCATGCGGCTTGGACGCGATCGGGAGGAAGTTGGGGGGCTCTCTCCATGAGCGTGGAACGGGTGTGGCCTAGCAGATCCCATCCTCGATTGTCTTCATGGTGCCCGATCCAGATTTTGTAGTCAGCATTGATCCACGAGCCGGAGTGGAGACAAGGAAGGTGCTGAGTCGGGGGAGTCGAGGCGATGGCTTCGGATATCGTGGAGGTTTGAGTGGTGCTCTGCCCAGCTTGGTCCATATCATGATTGGTGAAGGCTTGGTACAGGAGTGACAGAAACCGTTCGCCTCCGTCGTGATAATGTTCCCACGGGTTTTCGCCATCCAAAATGATCGGGACGATGACTCGATCGAGCGGCGTTTCCTGCGCGATGTGGTGTAGTCGTCGGAGGATATCTTCAGCTGCGGATTCTGCGGTCGTCTTATGGTAGATAAATCCAAAGGCATCGGAGATGTCACGGTCACGAAAGAGGATGGTCAGCGATTGTTCAGCCGGTCCAACCTGATAGGGTTGATACAGCGCGGACTGCCGATGCCATGGTTGTTGGCACATCGCCAGAGAGCGAGCGAGGATACCTTCATCGGTCGCCAGCCAGCGAAGGCCGGTTTGGAAGACAAGAGGAAGCAATTCCGGGCAGACGGATCCCTCTGAAGGCCAGAGGCCTTGGGGAGGACGACCGAATGTCGATCGATGGAACTCCACCGCCTGCCGAAGTTGGGCTTCCGCATCCTCGCGCGCTCGAAAGCGAGCCGGCAGGGGAAGGTCCGGCCTCGCGCGCCGGTTGATATCCGTATCGATCACGAGTGGAAGGATGGGGTGAAAAAACGGCGTCGTGGTCAGCTCGATCTGCCCACGCTCCATGAGGTTCCGGTAGAGAGGAACAATCTCTTGCACGGCGAGCCGTTGAATCGATAACACCTCATGTTTGTCCTCTTCGGTGAAGCCTCGATTTTTCTGGCGTAATGTGGCCAATCGGAGATATCGTCGAATGGTGCCGTATCCGAACCAGGCCAGGTTGTGCCAGACTTGCAGGTCCAACAGCTCCTGCGTGGAAAACTGACAGGCGATGCGACGAAGATCATGCTCATGGAGATCCAAGCCTCGTTTCACCAGCAGCTCTTGGTATCGTGGGTAAGGTTGGACCATCGTCGCCCAATTGGCGGAAAAGAAGTGACGGACCAGAAACGCTTTTTCTTCCACCGTCAGGTTTGTCGCTGGTCGTTGGGCATGTTCGAGAAAAAGGTCGCGAACCTTGCCGTTGCCGATTTCTTCCAACTGTAAGAGGAGTGACGGAGTAAAATTGAACGTTGCATGAACCGTTGGATGCTGTTCCAGGATATAGGCCATATCGTAATAGGATTTGGTCGCATGCAGGCGCACCCAAGGCATACTGGCTGAGCCAGCCAGCGGGTCGGTGTAGTACGGCTGGTGCATATGCCAGAAAAAACACACGTGGATCTGTTTCATCGGCAGGGCGCTCCCTTCACCGGGGAAGTATGTCATAGGGGGCGTGAGCGGGCAATCAGCGGGCCGGTTTGAGTCCTGTCGTCATACAAACGATTTTAGAGGAACTGCAATGCTGTCGTTGCTTCGATACTGGGGACCGGTGTGTGCCTATGCCGGATTGATCTTTTATCTGTCTGCTCAGTCTCACCCCGAGGATAATCTGCCCGATTTCGTGTTCGATCTAAGCGACAAGGTCGTGCATGCCATTGAGTATGCGGTGCTTGGTCTGTTGTGTTATCGGGCCCTTCGTGGCGGATCCAGCGATTCGTGGCGGCAACAGGCGATTCCTATGGCCATTCTGTTGGCGTCGGTCTATGGGGCCAGTGACGAAGTTCACCAAGCATTTGTTCCGTTTCGAGAGTCGAGTTGGCTCGATTGGGTCGCCGATACGGTCGGCGCTGCAATCGGTGTTCTTGCCATGCACCGAACGGTCAATTTCAGGCCGGCTGACTCGATTCCAGAACCATAGCAGTCTGCTGAAAAAATTGGTTTGTGCGCTTCGAAGGGCTCAGCACGAACGGAAATCATCAGTACGCTGAATAACCACTCCGTTCGTCCTGAGGTTCTCGAAACCTGTGGTGAGTTCATCGAACCGGATGAACGGAGGGTTTTTCAGCAGAATGCTGGCCATACCTCGACCGAATGCGGTGTCTTCGTGACAAGTTCTCGGGTGCTCGGTATAATCCCTCAGCTATGGCGACCGTAAATCCCGCATCCTCCACATCTTCATTGCCTCCTCCTGATCACGCACTCGTCGCTCAGACGATGAAGGCCCATCTTTCTCCCAACTTGGAGTTGAAGGAGCTGAGTGCGTTGCCCGGAGATGCGTCCAATCGGCGGTACTACCGCGCCAGCATGACGGGAGGTTCACCACATTCTGTCATCGTGATGCAACTGGCGGAGCCGGAGGCGTTCAAGCAGTCTGAAGAGGCGGTCAGCGGAGCGGTGCATCAGATTTCCGAGCTGCCGTTCACCAATATCATGGCCCATCTTGCCAAGGCGAACGTCCCTGTTCCGACACTGTATCATTATGATCGGTCCGCTGGATTGCTGTATCTCGAGGATTTTGGAGATGTGACGTTAGCAGAAGCCGTCAGCCGTGCCGATGCCCCGAACGTAGAGTCTCGCTATAAACAAGCCATCAATGTGTTGGTACACATACAATTCGACGCAACCACTCCGGAAGACCGTGGGTGTCTCGCGTTTCATCGGAGTTTCGACGTCCCGTTGCTCATGTGGGAGTTCGACCATTTCCTGGAGTACGGGGTTGAGGCCCGGCATGGCAAGCCATTACCCGAAGGGGATGCGACGACCATTCGAAGCGAGTTCGAGCGCATTGCCCAGGTGTTGGCGTCCCAACCTCGTGTCTTCACCCATCGCGATTATCACTCGCGTAACTTGATGGTCGATGGACTGCGGCTTGGCGTGATTGATTTTCAAGATGCCTTGATGGGTCCGGCGACCTACGATTTGGCCTCACTTCTGCGGGATGCCTACATTCAGCTCGATGAAACTCTCATCGATGAGTTGGTGGCCTACTACCTTGATCAACTGGAGGCGCGCCGTTGTGTCTGGGCCAACCGTGCGGTGTTTCGCCGCCTGTTCGATCTGACAAGCATTCAGCGAAATCTGAAGGCGGCCGGCCGGTTCGTCTATATTGACCGAGTCAAAGGCAACCCGAAATTTTTGTCCGATATTCCCCGTGTCTTGGGCTATGTGAAACGAAATCTTAAAAAATATCCAGAGCTGGAGACGCTTCGGAAACACATCACTCCATACGTACCGGAATTGCAGTAAGCCATGCCATGTGAAATGTTCAGCGTGAGGCGAGGACTCAGTATGGGCCCGCCCTCTATCCTCTCCAACGGCTCACCGCTCACCGCTCACGTGTTACGCATATGAAAGCCATGATTCTCGCGGCAGGTCTTGGGACCCGCCTCAGACCCTTAACCAACACCATTCCAAAGCCGCTCTTACCGGTGGGAGGAACCCCACTCATTGTCTGGAACGTCTTACTGCTTAAACGACATGGGTTTCGTGAGATTGTCGTGAATCTTCATCACCTCGGTCCGATGATCGAGCAGGTTCTAGGTGATGGTTCAAAATTTGGCGTTCGAATGATGTACTCACAAGAACCGGTCATCTTGGGTACAGGGGGAGGGATCAAGCAAGCCGAGCCGTATTTTTCTGGCGAACCGGTGCTGATCTTGAACGGGGATACGCTCGTCGAGATAGACCTTGGGGCTGTCTGGGAGTTCCATCAAACACGCCAAGCGGCGGCAACCTTGGTGCTGCGAGAGGATACCGATGCTGTACGATGGGGTCTCGTTGAGGTGGGAGCCGGCGATCAGATTGTGCGTATCACGGGGAAAGGGCGTTCGTCGTTGTCTCCGGTCATTCCCAGGATGTTCGCCGGGATTCACATCCTACATCCGCGTCTTCTTCAGAGGGTTCCGAAGGGGAGCGCTTCTTCAATCATCGATCCTTACCTAGCAGCCATTGAAGGAGGCGAACGAATCCTCGGGTACGACTTTCATGGCTATTGGTCTGATATCGGAACCGCCGAGCGGTATGCGCAGGCGGAGAAAGATGCACGAGCCGGACTGATTCGCCTCGTTGATCGCCAGCCCTCAGAGCCGTCTACGCCACAAACCTGAACCTGCGGCTCTCTTGACCTGTTAGTCCTTCAGTTGCTTGAGTAGGCGAGCGAGATAGGTGCGTTGGAGTTTGAGCGATTCTGCGGCCTTCGTTTGATTCCCCTCGGCTCGTTCCATTGCCCGAGTGATGATGTAACGGCTATGTTTCTCCATCGACTCGTGGTAGGACAAGTCCAGATACGGCAGCACGGCATCTGCTGGTTGGCGGAGACTGGCGTCGTCCGCCATCAGTGCCAACATATCGGGCTCGATCGTATCCTTCGGGTTCAAGACGACGGCCCGTGCGATCACATTGTCCAGCTCTCGAATATTCCCAGGCCATGGGTAACGGGCCAGGGTGTCGAGTGCATCCTGGCTGAGAGCCATGCCGGGCCGCTTGGCGTCACGCGTGTGGCGATCGAGGAAGAACTGCGCCAGGGCCGGCACGTCGCCCTGTCGTTCACGAAGCGGCGGGAGCGTCAGGGTGACGACATTCAGCCGAAAGTAAAGATCTTCCCGGAACTGTCCTGCCTTCACAGCCTGTCTCAGGTCCTTGTTGGTGGCGGCGATGATACGAATATTGACGGAAACCGTCTTCGTTCCTCCGACACGCTGGAATTCCCGGTCTTGTAGAACCCTGAGCAGTTTGGCCTGCAGCGGCAGCGACATATCGCCGATCTCATCGAGGAATACGGTTCCACCGTCGGCCATCTCCAACTTTCCTTTTTGTTGGCGATCCGCTCCGGTAAAGGCGCCGCGTTCATGCCCGAACAACTCGTTCTCGAGCAACGTCTCCGTCAACGCCACGCAATTGATGACGATGAGCGGCATGGCGGAGCGGTGGCTCCATTGATGGATCGATCGGGCGAAGAGTTCTTTGCCGGTTCCGCTTTCACCGAGGAGCAAGACGCTGGCATCCGACTTGGCAGTTCGTTGAGCCGCCTCCACGACAGACTGTACGGATGCACTGTTTCCCACAATGGATGCATAACGGCCGTCGACCTCGGAACGCAGATAGGCCACTTGTCGTCGAAGGGAATCCCGCTCCAAGGCTTTGCGAATGACGATCAGGAGATGTTCATGATCGAGGGGTTTAGTCAGGAAGTCGTACGCGCCTTCCTTCATCGCATCCACTGCCGCTTCAATGGACCCATGTGCGGTCATCACGATGACGGGAAGGTGTTCCGATGGCTTCATCTGGGAGAGGCGCCTGAGCACGTCGAGACCCGACAATCTGGGCAGCGTGAGATCGAGGAGGACCAACTGTGGAGACTCATGGGTAATTTGGTCCAGGGCCTGCGGTCCTTCCGATGCCACGACCGTATCATACCCGGACGCGTGGAGCCGGTCTTCAAGCATCATGACGATATCGGGATCGTCATCGACGATCAGAATCTTCGCGTGCATTCGCCTAATCCTCGGTTGATGGTCAGGGGCATCGACACTCAACCGTTCATGACATTGAGGACAAGACCCGTTAATGGTTTTGGGTAGAAATAGGTTGATTTGTGCGGCATACGCTCGCCCGCAGCCGCCACCGCTTGGACTTCGCTGACCTTCGTGGCATTGAGCAAAAATGCTCCGGTTCCGGTCCCTCGAGCGACCCAGTCGAGTGCGTCATGGTCGTCTTTAGTATAGAGGATGGCTTCTTGTTCCTCTTGTGTTGGGCAGAGCTTCGTCACGATCAGCTGCTGCAACAGGGAGACGTCGAGCCTGGTTCGAGGCGAGGCTTTGATCGAGGGACGATAGACCGGCTTCAGCGTAAGCAGGATGTATCGGTCATCGCCCTGTCGAGTGAGTCCGAATACCGGCACCTGTTGACCTTCCGTCTTCAGGGCGGTCAAGAATTGCTGACGGACCTGAGCTTGAGTGGAGGGGGAGAAGGGAAATTCTCGGAAGTCGAATGCCTCTCCGAGCCGTGTCGCGATCTGATCGGAGGGAGGCAGTGGGGTGGTCGCCACGCGATGCGTTGGCAACACCGTCAATCCTGGGTCTTCAAGAGGAGTGAGCAGCATCATGACCGAGTCATAGGGCTGGAGCCCGGTGAGAGCGCCGAGCTGTTGCCGACGGAGCGTTTGATAGTTCAGTGCTGTTTCGTAGCGATGGTGACCGTCTGCGATGAACAGTGGTTTGCTGTGCATGAGGTCGGAGATCTGTTTGAGAATAGTCTCATCGGTCACCACCCAGAGGCATTCGCGACAGTCTGCATCATCTTGAAAGTCATACTGCGCGGGTTTCCCTTTTGTCGCTGTTTCGAGCAGTCGGATGATGGCGCCGCCGGGATCGGAATAGAGAGACCAGATTGGACTGAAGTTCGCGCGACAGGCTTCAATGAGGTTCAACCGGTCGGTTTTCGCCGCGGCACGGGTGTTCTCATGCGGATAGATATGTCCGGAGTCCAAGGCTTCAAGCTTCGCCAAGGCGAGGAACCCTCGGAGCACTTTGCTCGGTGCACCAGGTGCCGAGTACGGCGGACGGTACTCAATTGTGTGATAGTAGACGGCAGCTTGCGGATCTCGGGTGAGGACCCCCTCTTTGATCCAGGATTGGAGTGCAGCGGCGGCGCGGCTATATCGGTTGTCGGCCGGGCTGTCACCGGTCTGGTCCATCCCCAACTCCATACGGATGATATTGTGAGGGTGGCGATCATGCAGCCGTTGTTGCCCTTCTGCATCGATGATGTCGTACGGCGGAGCCACGACATCCTTGATCGAGCCGACAAGGGCCTGATCGTACCGCATACCCTGGAACGGAAAAATCTGTGACATGAACAACCTCTTGGCTGTGTCGTGACTGCGACGACGGGTTGATGGTTACAGGAGAGGACGGGGTCCTTTCGCTCTACGCCACGCCGTTTCTACGGCCGACGTTCTAACGGTTGGTGGGAATATACTTACCGATCGCGGGTAATCATGTAATCAGCGGCCACCGACATTGCGCGCCGTGGCGTACTATCGTCGAATTGATCGAGCTCATGCTTAGCGGCTGCGATGTAGGCCTTGGCTCGATCCATCGCATAGGTGATCGACCCGAATTCCCCCATGAGGAACAAAATCCGTTCCAAGTCGGCGGTGCTGAGCGTTCGAGTTTCCATTCGATCTTTGATCATCTGACAGTCCTGCGCCGAGCAATGTTGCAGCAGATGGAGGAGCGGCAAGGTGGCTTTGCCTTGCCGGAGGTCTTGTCCGATTGTTTTTCCAAGCGATTCGCCGTTCGCGATGTAATCCAGCGTGTCGTCGGCAACCTGGAACGCAATCCCCAGGTATTGGCCAAATCGGAAGAGGGCTTGCTGCTGGGTCTCAGTTGCGTCGGCGAGAATGGCGCCCATCTGACAGGCTGCGGCGATCAATCCGGCGGTCTTGTGCTCGACGATCTTAATGTAATCAACTTCCGGCATCGCAGGATTGCCGTTGTAGTAGAGCTGGAGGACTTCGCCTTCGGCCATTTTGTTACAGGCTTCGGAGATCACTTCATTGATTCCTTGGCTCTGAAACTCGACGACATTGCACATGGCCTTGGTATAGAGAAAATCGCCAACCAAGATACTGATCTGGTTTCCCCACACCTTCCGAGCAGTTCTTCTCCCCCTCCGCAGATCGGCCTCATCCACGACGTCGTCGTGGAGCAAGGTGGCCGTGTGGATGTACTCTACAATGCTGCCGAGTTGATAGTGTTCGTTACCTGGATAGCCGCAGAGGCGAGCGGACAAGAGTAGAAGCAACGGCCTGATACGCTTCCCCCCACCACTGAGGATGTGGGCAGCCACTGTATTGACCAGGGTGACACTGGAGTCGAGGTTCTTTCGCACCCGGTCTTCCAGTCCGTCCAGCTCAGCACGGTAGGCGTCCCACACGTCGGACATGCTCTGTGGCGTGGCGATGACTGGACCTTGCGTCATGCCGCGGATGGTATGGCAGCCGGGGAAATAAAGTCAAGCAAATGAAAGGGGTATAGACGCATTGTCACCTTGACAGAGGAATGAGCCTTCCAGTAAGTTCCGATCGTGGGAAGCGGCTGAGGTCCAGCCTGCGGACATGGGGTTAATCTACCCCAGGATTCTTGCTCGCGCTCAACTCCATCCGATAGGGAAAATCTCAATATTCTCATGAGACTAGGTACATGAATACTCCAGGTTTCCCCAGGCAACAAGGGCTCTATGACCCTCGGCATGAAAAAGACTCGTGCGGGATCGGATTTGTGGTCAATATCAAGGGGAAGAAGTCCCATGACATTGTCCGTCAAGGACTGCAAGTATTGGAGAATCTAACCCACCGTGGGGCCCAGGGTGCCGACCCCTGTACCGGAGATGGAGCCGGGATTCTCTTGCAAGTGCCGCACACTTTTTTTAAACGGGTCGCAGGAGATGCCGGGGTGTCTTTGCCGGAGGTCAGTGAGTATGGGGTGGGGCAGTTATTCCTACCACCGAATGCAGAGTCTCGGCGGCTCTGCGAAAAGGTATTTGCCGAGATCATCGGTGAGGAAGGCCTCCGGTTGCTTGGGTGGCGTGACGTGCCGGTCAAGAGCGACAGTATCGGGGTGCAAGCGCGAAAGACCGAGCCGTTTATGCGGCAGGTTTTTATCGCACGTGATGCGCTCAATGAGGCTCAGTTCGAACGAAAACTCTATGTGACCAGAAAGCGGGTGGAAAAGGCCGTCCTCGAATCGGCGATTCAGGGGCGAGAGCACTTTTACGTCTCCAGTTTATCGGCCCACACGATCGTCTACAAGGGTTTGCTCCTACCGCATCAAATGGCCGCGTATTATCAGGATCTGACCGATGAACGGATGGTGAGCGCCCTGGCGCTGGTACATTCTCGCTTCAGCACCAATACCTTTCCGACCTGGCCGTTGGCCCATCCGTATCGGTACGTCTGTCACAACGGGGAAATCAATACGCTGAAAGGCAACGTCAACTGGATGAAGGCCCGGCAAGGCCGCCTCCATTCCGATCTGTTCGGCAAGGATATGGAGAAACTGTTCCCGATCGTGACTGAGGATCAAAGCGATTCGGCATGTCTGGACAATACTCTCGAATTCCTTCTGCTTGGGGGCCGGTCGTTGCCCCACGCCATGATGATGTTGATTCCCGAGCCATGGGTGGCGAACTCACAGATGGATTTGGATCGCCGAGGCTTTTACCAATATCACGCGGCGATGATGGAACCATGGGACGGGCCGGCTGCGGTCTGTTTTACTGACGGCAAGATGATCGGAGCGACGTTGGATCGGAACGGACTCCGTCCCTGCCGCTATCAGGTGATGACGGATGACACGGTTGTGCTGTCGTCGGAAGCCGGCGTGTTACCGGTTCCGGCCAAGGAAATCCGTATGAAGGGACGGCTCATGCCCGGGCGGATGTTCCTCGTCGATACTGTCCAAGGCCGGATCATCGATGATGAAGAAATCAAGACTGATATGGCGAAGCGGAAACCCTACCGCAGTTGGGTGACCCAATACGGCGTGTCCCTTGATGAACTGCCTGAGCCTTTGAATGTCCCGCAGCCGGACCATCCGACGATCAGGCAGCGGCAACAGGCTTTCGGCTACACTGTCGAAGAGTTGAAGATGGTCATCACCCCCATGATCGTCAATGGTGAGGAACCGACGTCTTCCATGGGCACCGACACCCCCTTGGCGGTGTTGTCTGATCGACCGCAGCTCTTGTTTAAGTACTTCAAGCAGCTGTTTGCGCAGGTCACCAATCCGCCGATCGATCCGATTCGCGAACAGCTTGTGATGTCGCTGGTTACGAATATCGGGCCGAAGCCCAATCTGATGGATGAGTCGCCGGAATCGTGCCGCCGGATCAAGGTACAACAACCGATTTTGACGAACGCCGATCTGCAAAAGATCCGCGGGATTTCCGATCCGCATTTCAAGAGCAAGACGTTGCGCATGTTGTTCCGCGTGGCCGAAGGGGCCGACGGCTTGGGAGCCGCGGTCGATGAGTTGTGCCGAGAGGCGTCACTGGCAATCAAGGAAGGGTACGAATTTTTAATTCTGAGTGATCGCGGAGTCGATGGGGACTGGGCCCCGATTCCGAGCCTCCTCGGCATCTCCGCGGTGCACCACCATCTCGTGCGGGAATGCACGAGGACGGAAGTCGGATTAATCCTTGAAACCGGGGAGCCGCGAGATGTGCACCAATTCGCCTGCTTAATCGGCTACGGAGTCGGGACGATTAATCCGTATCTCGTGTTCGAAACGCTCGTCGACATGGAGCGTGACGGGTATCTTCCCGAGGGACTCGATGCGCAGACGGCGGAGGCGAAGTTTATCAAGGCCATCAACAAGGGCCTGCTCAAGATCTTCTCAAAGATGGGTATCTCGACCGTGCAATCCTATTGTGGCGCGCAAATTTTCGAAGCCATCGGATTGAGTCACGAGCTCATTGCTCGATACTTTACCGGGACCGCGTCACGGGTCGAAGGGGTCGGCATTCGGGAGATCGGCGAGGAAACCTTGCGTCGACATCGCATGGCCTATGAGCCGGCTGCGATCCGGCAATTGGAGTTCGGTGGGGAGGTCCATTACCGTATTCAGGGCGAACATCACAACTGGAATCCCGACACGATCTACAAGCTGCAACATGCCAGTCGAGCCAACGACGCCAAGACCTATGCGGAGTTTGCGCAACTGGTCAATGATGAAAGTCAGCGACGCTCGAACCTGCGTGGATTGCTCGAGTTCAAGTTCCCCTCACAGCCGATTCCCATCGAAGCAGTCGAGCCAGCTCAGGACATCGTCAAGAGGTTCAATACGGGTGCGATGTCGTTTGGATCCATCAGCAAAGAAGCGCATGAGACACTGGCGATTGCCATGAATCGGGTTGGGGGTAAGAGCAACACCGGAGAAGGTGGAGAAGACCCCGAGCGCTTCACGCCCATGCCGAACGGCGACTCAAAGAACAGCTATATCAAGCAGGTGGCCTCAGCTAGGTTCGGCGTAACGGCGCACTACCTCGTCAATGCCCGCGAGTTACAGATCAAGATGGCGCAGGGTGCGAAACCAGGCGAGGGTGGACAGTTGCCGGGCCATAAGGTCGATGAACAGATCGCGCGGTTCCGATATTCCACGCCGGGTGTGCAACTGATTTCGCCTCCGCCGCACCATGATATCTATTCCATCGAAGATCTGGCGCAATTGATTTTCGATCTAAAGAACTCGAATCCGGAGGCCGGTGTCTCGGTCAAGCTCGTGGCGGAAGTCGGTGTCGGGACGGTCGCGGCCGGCGTCGCCAAAGCGCACGCGGACAAGGTCCTGATCAGTGGGGATTCCGGTGGCACCGGAGCCTCCCCGTTGTCGTCGATCAAGTATGCCGGTATTCCGTGGGAATTGGGGCTGGCGGAAACGCATCAGACTTTGGTGTTGAACGATCTGCGCGGCCGTATTCGTGTTGAAACGGACGGGCAGATGAAGACGGGCCGCGATGTGGTGATCGCCACGTTACTCGGTGCGGAAGAGTATGGGTTTGCGACGGCGCCGCTCATCGTCGAGGGCTGTATCATGATGCGGAAGTGCCACCTCAATACCTGCCCGGTCGGCATTGCGACGCAAGATCCAGAACTGCGAAAGAAATTCAACGGCAAACCGGAACACATCGTCAACTATCTCTTTTTTGTCGCCGAGGAAGCCCGGCAACTCATGGCGAAGCTCGGGTTCAAGACGATCAATGAGATGGTCGGTCGTGTCGATAGGCTGAAGATTACGAAGGCAGTCGACCACTGGAAGGCCAAGGGATTGGATCTCTCACCGTTACTGGCTATGCCCGATGTCGCGCCAAACGTACCACGGTATTGCGTACAAAAGCAGGACCATGGCCTCGACCACATCCTTGATAATGAACTGGTGAAATTGTGTCGTCCAGCGGTCGAGACGGGTGAGAAGGTGACGATCGAGTTGCCGATTCGCAACGTGAATCGGACGACGGGTACGGTCCTGTCGAGCAGCATAGCGAAGAAATATGGCCTCGAAGGGCTTCCAGAAGATACGATCTCGATCAAGTTTAACGGGTCCGCCGGGCAATCGTTCGGTGCGTTCCTGGCGCGAGGCATCACGCTGACGTTGGAAGGGGAGTCGAACGACTATATCGGCAAGGGGCTTTCCGGCGGAAAGATCATCGTGTACCCGCCGAAGGATGCGCTCTATGACCCAGCAGAAACCATTTTGATCGGCAATACGTCGCTCTATGGTGCAACGCAGGGTGAAGCCTACTTCTATGGCCGGGCGGGGGAGCGCTTTGCCGTTCGGAACAGCGGAGCACAGACCGTGGTGGAAGGGACAGGTGATCATGGCTGTGAATACATGACAGGCGGCGTGGTCGTGGTGCTCGGCAGGACAGGCCGGAACTTTGCGGCAGGCATGTCCGGCGGCGTGGCGTTCGTGCTCGACGAGCAGGGCAAATTCAAAGGTCGCTGTAACACCGGCATGGTAGAGTTGGAGACGGTCGTCACATCGGAAGATAAACAGCTTCTCCATGATCTGATCACGAAACATTTCATGTATACCGGCAGCCGGAAGGCCAAGCAGGTGCTCGACACCTTTGATGGCACCGTGCCGAAATTTGTGAAGGTGATGCCGGTCGACTACAAGCGCGTGATGGAAGAACGGAAGCGTAAAGCAAGTGCGGTACATTAATGGGTGATCCAAAAGGTTTCATGAAATATGCCCGTGAGGGCCCGAAGCGGAAGCCGATCGAGTTGCGTGTGCTCGATTGGAAGGAGATGTACGAGCCGATCTCGGAGGAGAAGCTCAAGGTCCAAGGCGCGCGTTGCATGGATTGCGGTGTGCCGTTTTGCCAAGGCAGCACTGGCTGCCCCGTCGTCAATCTCATCCCTGAATGGAACGATCTTGTTTACCGTGGTCGCTGGAAAGATGCCCTCAAAGCGCTGCACACGACGAATAACTTTCCGGAATTCACGGGCCGGCTCTGCCCGGCCCCCTGCGAAGGGGCCTGTGTGCTCGGGATCAATGAAGATCCGGTTTCCATCCGCATCATCGAATGGAATATTGTCGATCGAGGATTCAACGACGGAATGATCGCCCCGATCCTGCCTGTCGTCAAGACTGGGAAGACGGTTGCGATCATCGGTTCCGGTCCGGCAGGGCTGGCTGCGGCACAGCAATTGGCTCGTGCCGGCCATGACGTGACGCTCTTCGAAAAATCCGATCGGATCGGTGGCCTCCTCCGCTACGGCATCCCCGACTTCAAAATGGAGAAGTGGGTCATCGACCGTCGTTTAGAACAGATGAAGGCCGAAGGGGTGAAGTTCCAAACTGGTGTGACGGTCGGCACTGATATCACCGGCGAGCAGCTGCGCAAGCAGTTCGACGCGGTAGGGCTCACGATGGGAGCCGAACAGGCGCGCGAGCTACCGATTCCTGGCCGTGAGCTCAAGGGTGTGCACCTCGCCATGGAATATCTCACCCAGCAGAACAAGCGGACAGCCGGTATTCCGGTTACCGACGAACCGATCACAGCAAAGGGGAAGCGGGTGGTCATCATCGGCGGCGGGGATACCGGGTCCGATTGTCTCGGCACTGCCCATCGTCAGGGTTGCGTCGAAGCACATCAATTTGAATTGTTGCCCGAACCGCCCCCGCAGCGGGCTGGCTCCACCCCCTGGCCGCTCTGGCCGATGCAGCTGCGCACTTCCCACGCTCATGAGGAAGGGTGTGATCGGCAATGGAGCGTGTCGACGACGAAGTTCTCCGGTCATAACGGCCATGTCACAAAACTACATGGCCACCGGGTCAAGTTTGAAAACGGCAAGTTTGAACCGATGCCCGGTACCGAGTTCGAGATGAATGCCGATCTCGTGTTGCTTGCCATGGGGTTTACCGGTCCGGTCAAGAACGGTCTGCTCGATGACCTGGGCGTAAAATATGACGCACGCGGTGCTGTGACGGTCGACCAGCACTTCATGACCAACCTTGAAGGCGTCTTTGCCGGCGGCGATACCAAACGCGGCGCGTCGCTCATCGTCTGGGCCATCGCCGAAGGGCGAAAAATGGCGGCAGGGATCAATCAGTATCTGCAAGCGAACCGGTCCGCAAAAAGGCCATCTCCTGAGCCTGGTTGAGCTGTTAGCAAGGCTTTCCAACTTTGTGGATGTTAAGTGGTTGCCCGAGCAGAGGGTTCGAAGAGCGCGACTTTTTGAAGGGACGGGTAGGTCGGTCGGCCACGTAGGCAATCCGTTAGCGAACGTAGAGAGTTTTCTCTCGCTTGGGCAGCACAGCCTTGCCCTGTCTGCATGCCTCAATAGTGATCTGCTAGCTGGGTGGGGCCATCCTGTTTCCAGTTTTATCAGTTCATCAAGTCACTCCCGCCTATCCTAATACAGCGTACGCCTGTGCGCGCCTGTCATAAAAAGATACAGCGACGAATCGCTTTCGATTCAGAAACGGTAGTCTCTCCCGTACCCGACAGTCTGTTTAGATCCGGGTCACCTAATCGCCTCATCCAATAACAATTCAAAGGGTTGTGAATGATTCAACACGGAGAGGTGCCATCCCTGTTTCACCAGGTACGTATATTGCCTATTAATAGATAGGGAAGGGAATCGGAACGGAGGATCTCATGTCGAAGAACATCGTGCTGTTATCCGATGGTACCGGGAATAGTGCAGCAAAGGTTGTGAAGACGAATGTGTGGAGGTTGTATCAGGCGTTGGATGTTTCTGCGACGAATCAAGAGAATCCCAACGCGCCTGTCCAGATCGCGTTCTATGACGATGGCGTGGGTACCTCCTCTTTCATGCCTCTCGCGGTACTCGGTGGCGCGTTTGGATGGGGGCTCAAACGCAACGTACTGGATCTCTACTGTTTTCTCTGTCGAAACTACGAACCAGATGATCGTATTTATTGCTTTGGGTTCAGTCGAGGAGCATTCACGGCTCGCGTGTTAGTCGGGATGGTCACTTCTCAAGGGCTGGTCCCTGTCACCGGCCTGTCAGAAGATGAACTACGGCGCCACGCTACCCGACGCTATCGCGAGTTCCGCAGGGAGTTCGCTCAGGGGGATGTGGTTGTGAACGTTTTTCGGCGGGTTCGCGATGTGGTCTTATCCATTCAGAACGATGGCGAAGGGCGTTATAAATCTGACAAGGTAATTCCACCGATCAACTTTGTCGGGCTGTGGGATACTGTGGCCGCCTATGGGTTGCCAATCGACGAGCTCACGAGGGCATGGGATAAGATCTTTCCCCTTTCCGCGCCAGATCGGAACTTGAGTAAGCATGTGAATCAGGCCTGTCACGCACTTGCCCTCGACGACGAGCGGCATTCATTTCATCCAGTACTCTGGAACGAGGCGGACCAAACTAATCCGCCGCGCATCAAGCAAGTATGGTTCTCAGGTATGCATGCGAACGTTGGGGGAGGCTATCCGGACGATGCGTTGGCCCACGTGTCACTCGACTGGATGATGACGGAGGCCGAAGATGCTAAGTTGGTGTTTCTTGAAAATGACCGAGAGAAGGTACGGATATCGTCGGACTTGAATGGGAAGCTCTATGACTCGCGCTCGGGGATGGGAGGAGTGTATCGTTATCAGCCGCGAGATCTTGTTGCTCTCTGCAATGACAGACCTCATGAGAACAATCAGGTAATCGTCGAACTTCCAAAGATTCATCACAGCGTCATGAAACGCATCCAATTGAATATGGATGGGTATGCCCCCATCGGCCTTCCCACTCGTTATGTGGTCGTTGGACCTGGTGGGAATGTGGTCGATCAGAAAATCGGAGATCCGACGGGGAAGATTTTTATTGAAACCGAAGAGGCGGCTACAGCTCGGCGCAATCGTGAAGAAGGTGTCTGGGACCTCGTCTGGCGAAAGCGCGCTGTGTACTTTCTCTCCGTACTGGTCGCACTGTCCCTTCTGGTCTTCCCGGTATGGCATCATGACTCAACTGCTTGTGAGGGAAAATCTTGTTGGGCCGCACCGTTCGTCAACGCCCTTGAACTGGTGGCTCCTGGTGCATTGTTTCCCTGGATTAGTGCCTTTAAAACTCATCCAGCTGCACTTGGTGCGCATATGGCGCTTCTTGTGCTCTTGATTATGAGAGGAGGTCAATTAGGGGCAAAAATTAAGGGGCAAATGCGCAGGATTTGGGATGAACAGAAGGTGGAGGGGGAGCCAGGCATTGTACGCTCGCTCAGAACCAGCAGATTGTATAAGGGTGTCATGGGAACTATGCGCACTTGGGTCATGCCATGGGTTGCCAGTCTGGCTGTCATCTGGTTGCTGTTCGCTGGCCTATCGCAGGGGGTATTTTCAATCTTGAACTCTGGTGGTGTGATCTGCTCCGTCACATCGTCTCGCTCCGTTCAACGGTTTGTGACACGTGATATTTGTTGGAACAGTCATAAAACAGCACAGCAGGGGACTCGTTATCGCGTAACGATTTCAATGGGGGAAGGAGGATGGACAGATAGGGGTGTGCCCGCTGGGCTGGGGGGGGTGCATTCGTCCGATGTGACGTTGCCCATGCATCTCTTCACGCTGTTTAAAAGAGACATCCACGAGCCGTGGTTCCGCCCCATCCTTCGTATTGGCGATGAAGGTGCGGACGACTATCCGCTCGTTGGGGACTTGAAAGATGGTGGTCGTGTGCTCGTAGCAGAAATAACGGCGCGTCGGTCCGGGCCCGTCTATCTATTTGTGAATGATGCTGTGCTTCCAGGTCCATCAAGCTGGCAAAAGTTGTATGACAATAATGAGGGTTATGGGACGTTCGAGTTCGAGAGGCTTGGACATACCTCGTACTGAGTGGGGATTCTGTTGCATCGTTTCATCAATGGTAACAGTATCCTTTTGAGCGACGACATGGAACGCAGTGCGGCATTCACACCGTAGGCCATTGCTGAACGGCGAAAAATGGCAGCGCGGATGGATAAGTATCTGCAGGCTGTGAAGTCGAGAAAGTAGCTCGGGCTCAGTCGCTGTTGCGGCAGTCCACAGGTTTTAGCAGACATCAAGGAACTAGAGGCAATCCGCAGGCAAAAGGGAGATAGTTGACATGGCGGACAAATGTGAGGGTGCGTCAAATAAAGAACAAACAAAACATTGGGACGCCAGCGATCAGAGTCTCCTTTCGGCTACATTGCTGGCGACGCCTACGCAGCGGATAGCCTGGTTGGAAGAAGCGCTGCAGCTGGACTATGCAACCGGTGTCTTGAAGGCGAGAGAGTTCCTTAGCGAGGAAGAGTGGGAGGCGATGGACTCCTCACGTGGATGAGCGTCTGGGTTATCGTCGAAGGGGTAAAATGGTGGCAGGGATCGATAGTATCTGATAGGGGAAAGTCAAAGCGAGATCTGGTTAGCTGGTCATGTATGTACTCCGAACAAGCTAAAGGTGCCGACGAAATTAAAGTTTTTCTTCGTTTCCTGCAAGCTGTTGATCTGCCTATCGCGGCGAGCAGCATTGAGAAACGCGACCCGCCAGAGCCCGATATTCGATGCGTTCATGCCACGGACGGGGCAGTCGCATTCGAACTTGTTGAGATCTGCGACCCGAATCTTGCAAAGGCAATAAGCGCGCGATCGGAGGCGTACATCCGTACCTCAGATCCATCGGCTCGAATTATTTCGAAGAAACTTCGCTGCAAATATACGACGAATCTCCCCATTGAACTGCTTTGCTATACAAATGGGCGTGTCATTACGCCAGATAATGTGATCATTCCCACTGTGGCACCTTACCTCCAATCGTGGAGGCACGTCTTTAGGCGTGCATGGCTGTTAGGCAGGAAGGGAGCATATGGGCTTTGGTCCGGCTAACTTGGCGTTCGAGCGAACTCTCAAGTGTGATGATCAGCCCGCGCTCACGCACAGCTCATTGATGAATCGCGGTGCGCAAAAATGAGAGAAATGGCGTTGGGAGTCTTTTCTAGCTCAGAAAGCGGGAGGCCAGCGTTGGTTGTTGGTTGATTGCTCAGCTCGGTCCAAAGAATAGATTTACGCAGCGACTAGGTCGAGCGCGAGTTCAGTTTGAATAGGTTGGCTGGACGTAACAGGTGCTTCGCGACCTTCGATCAGATCACTGACTCGTTCTCGGACTCCCTCGGCGTAGCGAAGGAACTCGATGCCGAACTGATTGTCTTTGTGCCAGCGCACGACTGAGACTTCTACGGCGAGATGGGATTCTGTTTGGGGTACCTCGAAATGGAGGGCGAGATAGCTTCCGGGAGTCAGGGCCGCATTGCTTTGTATTCGGCAGCCCGTGGTAGAGAGATCGAAGAGGGTGCCTTCTCCGGCGCCGTTGTCCGTCTGGACGCTGGCGGAATACCGCACATACTTTCTTGGGCTGTTCCGTAGCCTCATAGGTGCCTCCGTGCTACTGCCTGTATCGGCGGGGAGGGAAAAAACTTAAAGGGGGGGAGGGAATTTCTCTTCCGGTGATTCTCGCTAGACGCGCCCGGCTCTATTTTTGTATTGTTCGAAACACTTGTATAGAGGAGGACTAACCGATGACTCGGCAAAATTTTCCCCGCAGCCCCAAGGTTCTTCTCGGTGGGATTGCTCACCTCGGACGGTTTATCGACAAAATTCAGCTTCGTCATGCTGGACAAATTCAGGACTACAACTACATCACGATGGGGTTCGATAAGTATCTCGTGGATTTTCTTGGTATTGATGGAAAGGCCTTCGAGCAGCGGGTCTTAGCCGGTGGAATGGATGAGGACCTACTTGCGTGGGTGAAGGAGAATGGCCACAAGGTTTCAGATGAAGAAATCGATCAATGGAGCAAGAATCTCCTGGCATCCGGTCCGAAAGATGAGGCAGCTCGCCAGCGGTTTCAAGGCCGGCTTCAAGAAGTTGCCTCCAAGCGTGGCGTACCGGTATCGAGTCTTCCCTCCGTGTCTACCTGGGTGGATGTCATCGAGCTTGACGAAGAGCGCCTGTAGTAGCATGAGCCATGAGGAGAGTTGGCATTATCTGCATTTCTCTTGCGATGATCCTTGGCTTGCCGCTGCTCGGCGTGCTGCTCGCTGGTAAACCGATCGGGCGCTATCTAGAATTTCCTCCCCGCACCAGTTACGTGGAACATGAACCTTTCTCCAGGCCAGTATTCCTCGTTCTGGGACTCTTGATCGTTCTACTCCTTGCGCCCATCCTCTTTCGGATTCTAGTTTCAAGTCTGCAGAAACGCTTCACGTCTGACGTTCCACGTTTCACGCTCCCCTGGTGGGGGTGGCTTGGAATCGGATGGACAGGACTCTGGTGGGTGGCAGCCTGGACTCGCGCCTCCTGGCTCGCTGCGGTTCAGGAACATACGTTCACGCCGCTGTGGATCGGCTACATCGTGACTGTCAACGCCTGCACGGTTGCCCGCACCGGTCGGTGTATGATGATCCATCGACTTCGCTATTTTCTCTCGTTGTTCCCTCTGAGCGCCGCCTTCTGGTGGCTGTTCGAGTATCTGAATCGCTTCGTGCAGAACTGGCACTACGTCGGCGTCGGCGAGCTGTCGTCACTCGAGTATTTCCTTCGAGCCACGATTCCGTTTTCTACGGTGATCCCAGCCGTCATCGGCACGGCGGAGTTACTGACTTCGTATCCTGCCGTTAGTGCGGGTCTGGAGAGGTTCACACCAATTCACTTTGTGGCCAGGAACTGGCTAAGCTGGTCCTTGCTGATACTGTCCGGTCTCGGCCTCCTCGGCATCGGACCCTGGCCCAACTATCTCTTTCCGCTCGTTTGGGTTGGACCCCTGTTGCTGATCGTCTCGTTGGAATCACTGGCTGGACAACCGACAATGCTTTCCCCGCTTGCGCAGGGTGATTGGCGGGGTGTGTGGGTTCCGGCACTGGCTGCGCTGATCTGTGGGTTATTTTGGGAGCTATGGAACTGGAAGAGTCTCGCTCATTGGGAATACGCTGTTCCTTTCGTGCATCGATTCCAACTGTTCGAGATGCCCGTGCTCGGCTACGCGGGCTATCTGCCGTTTGGGCTTGAATGTATGACGGTCGCTCACCTCTGTTTAAGTCGTCAGTTTTCCGGTGGCATGGAGTATCATAGCCCACGACCGTAACGACTCCTTCTCATGAGTGGCTCGTATGCCGGATAGATACCTGCTCAAACTCATTGGATTCATTGCGCTTCTGAACGTCCTCCATCTTGTCGACCATATCTTCCGTGGAGATTTTCACTGGCCTATCGATGAGCAGTCGGTTGGGTTCATCGTCGTCGCTACGGTCATCTTGGGTGGGCTGGCGCTTGGCGTATGGCTCTATCGAGTAGGTTGGGTGGGACCACGATTTTGGGTGATTGTTGGAGTGTTGGGGGTAGGGCTCGGGTGGTTCTCGCATTTCAGTCCGATGACCGACCAGCCTGTGTCGGTTGTGTACCGGGGGTATGCAACGCCTTGGGTGGGAGCCTTGGCCGTCGGTTGTCTGTTTCTACTGATGGTGTCTGTGTTGGGAGCGACGCTGTATGCTGGGTATCTATGGAAGCGAGGGAGTTCCTCATAATCGAGCAACCAGATGAGCTCTTATCTCATTTCCGTCCAGAAGCCTGCTTGCGAGCGGAAGGCCAGTTGGCGTGCTGTCGTGCGGACCACGGCGGCGTCGTTATTGTGGTCGATGGACTGCACCAGCTCATTCGGCGACAGGCGGACCCAGAAGAAGCCTCCCGTAAACGCCGAAATGGCGAGCGCTCGTTCGGAAGTCACCACCACCATCACGTGGCCGCGTCCGCGTAACTGCGTGACTGTCTCATTAGGCCCCAGTGCTTCACTGAACCAGTGGCCTCGACTCTCTTGAAACCCATGGATGCGTCGGTTTGTGTGAACGATAACCAAGCGGGGCAATGTCTGATGCTGTTCGACATGTTCTTCTACGTCCAACTGGACCTCGGTCCATCGATGTAATGCCGAGGAAAACCCCAAAAGCCGGCGGGAGGTCTGTACAAAACCGGCCGGCCCCTTCGCCGCCGTGGTGACGATGGATTCATTGACTCCCAACGCTTCCTCAACCGGGCTTCCTCCTCCCGGCAGCGCGACGACCTTGTCTTCGACGATCGTGACGAGAACCTCGATGGGGTGGACTTGTGCGGCGACAGGACCTGAGCCAAAGCCCACGATGAGGAGGAGAAGCACTATGGGGTGAAGGGTAGGGTAACGCATCCGAAGCCTTCGCGAGCAGCCGGTTTGACGCGGTCGTGTCATGTTCATCATATAAGGAATCGAGTCTTGGCGTCTTCATGCGAGGCCTACTGGTGTGATGCCGTCTTGTGGGGCGGGGGAATTTCGTGGTTGCGAGGATGTTCCAAGGCGGAAAACGTCGACGCCGTCAACCCTAGAGGGCTGACGGCGTTTCTTCATTACGACTCAATGGGTTGGATGATGTTACGCGGAGGGCAACGTCAGGAGCTTCTTCATTTCGCAGTGAGCGAGCACGACATCGGGTGCCCGCTGGAGGGCTTCATAGTAGCTTCGCTCATACCCGTCACCGATTTCGGAAGGACGAATCAACATCCGGATCTCCGTCAGGAGCATCGCGACCTCGTCGATGGTCGGCTGATCATGGCCATCCAACAGTTCATCGATGCGGACGACCATGTTGGAAAGAGGATGAAGCCAGGTAAACCATGGGTCGTTCATCACGAGCTGCAGGAGTTGTCCTGTAGAGTCCACGCGGCCATAAATTCGCTCGTAGGTCAGCTGTTCGGCGACGATCAGGGCTTTGTGCAAGCCCAGGAGCCCGTGGCGGACATCCGTCAGAGTGCGACGAAGTGGGGTTTCTCGAATTTGTGTTTGTTTTGATGAGATAGCCATAATGGTAATCTTACCAGCTCAATTAAAAAATGGGGGTTTGGGTGACATTTACCAGCATGAGCACCGTATTAGGTTCCTTATCGGATCTTCGCTGCTCCTTCTAAAGTCGTGATTCAAATTAATGGGAGGCGATGAACTACAGCGAGTTTGAGATCAATGAGGACGGTAGGACATGTCCACGCCCGATGGGGCGGCATTATGGTGGCAGTATGGTTGAAACAGGTGGGTTGGGAAGGTCTTGCCGATCCTGAATCTGTACAATTGTGTCTTCTCCAGGGAGATCTTCCCAGGGACTCAACAGGTTGCCGTAAAACGCAAAGAGTTCACCAGTCAATCGGGCGGTATGAGCAGGGTCTGTGGGATGTTTTCGCCGGATATAGTCGTTGAGGACTCGACCGTCGCCTGTCCTGTGGATATGCGGTTGCTCCAAGTTCATTCGATAGCGCTCAATGGCACTTGCAACGCGGCTGATGAAGACGACGGTCCCGTCCGGCTCCACTTCCTCAACGATGCCGATATGGGTGAGGGGATCGTTCGCCTTCCCGTCGCCATTAAAATCCCACGTGTTGTCGAAAAACACGAGGTCGCCTGGCCGGACATCCGGTCCACGATGAAGGACGCCATGCCGATGCACATGGTTGTAGATGAGTCGGACCCCGTTGGCGTTCACATCCTGGCTGATTGCCCGGTAGAGATCGATGCCGTGTGCCAGGTAGACGGCACGAGCCACTCCAGCACAGTCGTAGGCGATTCGTTTACCCTGGCTCATGATCGTCCGTGCTCCGACCAACCGTGCTGCGGACTGAACGATGGCCGATCGGCTGGGCAACGACGTCAAAAAGGGAACCGCCTGTCGCTCAGGAGGTAATGTAGCCAGGGATTGAGTCGGTCGAGAGGGTCGGGAATGAGCCGGTTGATCAACGGACATCGGTACCTTACCCATGAGCCGCGCAGACGTCGGTATCGGCGTCGTACAGCCGGCCAGAGGCATGAGGATCACAACGGCGATAAGTACGAGGTATCTCATTTAGGCTACCGCACGTTCACGAATCGGCCTTCGGCTGTTCGGCGGAGTGCATCGATGTCTTCCCGTCTGGTGACCGAAAGGGGAACCGTCTGGGTCAATTCTTCAATGAGGAGATCGGTTGTGAGCGGCGTTTTCCGATGGAGGGCCCGATAAAGCGCCGCAACGACGGCCTGCTCGATCTCAGAGCCGCTGAACCCATCACTGGCACTGACGATTGTACCGAGGTCGAATTGAGCACGGTCTTGCTTGCGCAAACTCAGGTGAATGTTCCAGATGGATGCTCGTTCGGTATCGTCCGGTAGGTCGACGAAAAAGATTTCGTCAAACCGCCCTTTTCGCAAGAGTTCCGGTGGCAAGGACGAGAGATCATTGGCTGTGGCGATGACGAACACATCCTGTTTTTTCTCCTGCAGCCACGTGAGAAACGCCCCGAAGAGTCGGCGGCTTAAGCCTGCGTCGGCCTCGCCGCTCCCGCCTCCGGCGACCATGGCTTTCTCAATTTCATCGATCCAGAGCACGATCGGGGACAAGGATTCGGCCATCTCAATGGCTTTACGGAAATTCTTTTCCGACTCGCCGATGAACTTGTCGAACAAGCGGCCGGCGTCGAGTTTCAAGAGTGGCAGCTTCCATTCCCGTGCAATGGCCTTTGCAGCCAGCGATTTACCACAGCCCGGCACTCCGACTAGCATAATGCCTCGAGGCGGCGTGAGGTTGAGTGATTTCGCTTCCTCCGTAAACCCGACCTGCGCGCGTTCCAACCAGGCCTTGAGATTGGTGAAGCCCCCCAGTTCAAACCGGTTGTCTTCCAATGGATAGTACTCCAACAGTCCGCCATCCTTAATAGCCTGCACTTTACGTTTCAGAATAGCCTGCACGTCGTCGGCCGAGAGGGTGCCACGTTCGACGAGACAATGGGCTACGGCTTGGCGCGCTTGATGGAGTGTGAAACCCTGTAACGCACGCAGGATCGCATCGGCATCTCGGCTGCTCGGTCCCTTATCTGCTGTCTGGGTCTCATTGATTGACCTCAGCATGCTCTGCACGAGAGTGGTCGATCGCAGGCGAGTGGAAGTGCGAGGTGCCAATGAACGAAGTAGATCGTGCAGCATGGATCGCAGCTCCTCTCGATCAGGCAGCCTCAGATCGAGTCGTACGGCAGACTGCTCTAATTCCAACGGGAGCGTAATCGGCTGACCGGTCAGGATGCAGGTGGATCGTGATCGGCTGTAGGCGGCTCCGACCTCACGAAGCTGCCGGCATATGGCAGGATCTTGCAGATGGGGGCCGAGATCTTTCAGCCAGAATACCGCTTCAACAGTAAGCCCGTGGATGTGCTGGAGCACGGCCAAGGGTGTGGCGGTCATTCTGCTGAGCGTCGGGGCATCGTCGGCACGCGTCAGCCCTCTGGTGACGGACCATTCGAAGAGGGGCATCCGTTCCTGAGCTGTGACTGATTGCAGGAGGGCCAGCACCCGGTCCTCTTCCACCGTTTCGATCACGACGAGAGGATGGGAGGAACGGATCAGGATGCGGAGATCGTGCACACTGGTTGACAGAGCCATCGCGTGGAAATGCTAGCATGCGGCCTCGATCGGACCAAGAAAAGCGATGATTGTAACCGCCGGTCAGCCAAGCGTTAGGCTTTAGTCGGGCTGGCGAGTGCTTTGCTGATCTCACGAATCAGGCGCTGTTCGATTTCCACCGTTTCCTCAGGGCTGACGTTCAACACACGGCCGCCTTGGGCCACGCGCTCGAATTCAGCTTTCACCGAGAGTTTGGTCTGATTGTCTTGAAGGGCTTCGAGTGAAATGAGGTATTGGTTTCGTGAACCGGTCACTTCGAGCGTCGGGGGGTTCGAGACCTTGCGTTCCGTAACGTAGATGGCCCTGTGATCGGTTTTGACGCTGACCTTTGGACGATACCCGTTTCGTGTCAGGGCCTCGTCAACGACCTTGACCACGAGTTCAAGAGGGCGAGGGAGTATATCGGACTGTGCACCCTTGTCCTCAACTTTGAGAGATTCGGAGACCTGCGATCCAATCATCTGTTTGGTTTCCACCAACTCCTTCTCGAGTTCCTCTTTGGTGCCCTTTGCGTCGCGAAGTTCTTGATTGAGTAGATCGATTTGCTGCTGCATAACCCTGTTTCCGTCTTGCAGGGAACTAAGCAAGGATTCTTGTTTGGCGACTTGTTTCTTGAGGACTTCGTTTTCTGCACGAGAGGGATCGCTGTCCTGGGCGCAGCCATACAGAGAGACGAACAAGATGCACCAGAGTCTGAATCGTGATCGACCGCCAAGTATTGTGTCTTGCACGCGAGTTCCTCCTGAAAGCGTCGTGGGATTATCCACGCTTCTGCCTGAGTTGTCTACGCAATATCTCACGTTTGACCGCGCCAAGGATTCACCGGTATGTTCACGACCACGAAGGTGATGGCGGCCTTAATGATGTGGTCTTTGCCATTTCTCGTCGTGCAGTCTCCCGTTATGGTGGAGAGCGGGCAGGCGGCGGCGAGTATGTCGCAGGAGGATTATAGTCTGTACGACCGAGTCATTGAGGATAAATTTCTTACCTCGCAGATCCAATTGGTCCTACTGGAGCGCTTCACCGTTTCTCGGTTGGTTCCTGGACAAGATGGATCTCTGATGCTGGATGTCTTTCGGCAGCAGGGCTATTTCGACGATATGCTGCCGCACGAGCTTGTCCGAGACTTTCTCGGATCCAACCAAACCCCTGTTCCCCTGGAACCTCGGTTCCAGTTCGGCATTCGCTACCGATTCGTCACCGAGGGCACGACGGAAGATCCAGAGGCTGGTGCTGCGGTTCTAGTTCTGCGCAATCAGGCTCGGCCCGTACAAAGGCCTTCTGTGCTCGACCGGCTCGCCTTTTCACGTGTGGGGCGGACGTTGAATAACGATCAGGCTCTCGTCTACGTGGAAAATGTTCGCCCTGATCGGACCGGGGCAGGCTTTCTTGTGTGGTATCGCCGAGAGGAACAGGAGTGGAAGCACGTCGATACAGAAATCATCTGGATTATGTGAGCGTGAGAGGAAGCAGATGGTGGCTCGCTTGCGTTGGCAGAGTATTGGGCTGTAGCATGCCTCTACGATGACGGCGTTGATCCGGAAAACCTTCTCGGTCCCTCCGCTGGGCTGCAATTGCTCGATCATCGGCGATCCGGTCACGAAGCAAGCGGTTGTGATCGATCCTGGCGGCGCACCCGAACGAATTCTCCGTGAAGTGCAGCAGCTGGGGTGCACGGTCAGCCATATTCTCCATACCCATGCCCATCTCGACCACTTTTTGGCATCTAGCGAAATCAAGAAGGCGACCGGCGCGGTGATTTGTCTCCATCAGGAGGATCTCCACTTGTGGAACAATCTGGAGCTCCAATGTCGTGTATTCGGGGTCTCGTACGTGCCGGCCCTGCCGCCCGACCATTGGCTGACCGATGAGGAAAAGGTCATGCTGGGGCAGGTGCCGATCGTGGCGCTCCATACACCAGGCCACACGCCTGGGTCGATCAGTTTTTATCTGCCCAATGACAAGCTCGTGCTGGCCGGCGATACGCTCTTCCGGGGGAGCATCGGCCGGACCGACTTATGGGGTGGGAACTTTGAGGCCATCGAACAGTCGATTCGCGAGCGACTCTATACGCTCGATGAGACCACGACGGTGATAACCGGACATGGACCGGACACGGAAATTGGTCTCGAAAAAGAATCGAATCAGTTTATCCGTGTGTGACGGTTTTGAAGGACGTACGCCTTTGACCCGCACTATTCAAAAAGGTCGTCCTGCTAGGCCTCAGCGAGCGAAGAGGTGAGTCGTACTTTTGGCTGTACGGTGAGCCTCTAAGCGATGCGAGAACAACGCAGGTGGCGTTTTTCAATAGCTGCGCTACTCCTTGGCCATACGTTCCTTAAGACGCGCAATCCGTTTTTCAGTCGATTGTTTGATAAAGATCATATTCTCGGCGAGATGTTGTTGGGCGTTGATCTTTCCTTCCTCGCGACGTTGCTGCTGATCGAGCCCAAACTGGGCGATGATCGGCCCATCCTCCTTGTTCAGTTCTTTCCAGATTTCGGCACAACGTGATTGTTTGGCTACGGGATACTTGTCGCAGGGTGGATCGGCAGCTGCCGAGACTGAAGCTGTGAGGAGTGAACTAAAGAGCAGAGCGGAAAGTCCAAACCAGTATTGATCCATACGGTTCTTCATGAGAATGACCCTCCCGAACACGCGAGCACCATATCATAACTCGCGATGTCGCGTAGAGCCTTCCGACCTATTAAGGGGGATGCGGACGCTATTTCAAAGATTGAGGTAGGAAGGACTTCCTGTAAGCGCCTGTCTCTACGAATAGTGAGCTATCAGGAACAGAATGGACAATGATCCAATCGCATCAGGGTCGCGAACCAATCATTCGCATTTGCTGTGCTGAGTACATGCCATCCGACATTCCTTTTACAGACCGGACATCGAATTAGGACTGATAAGAACCCAAATGCTAGTACCCCCGTTCCTATGAAAACAAAGGAAAGCACTATCTGGTCACGATACCAGGCATAGGCTGCTTGGCCTGAGGGGAAATTAACACTCCATACGAACATAGCAAAGATGACGAGATCAATCATGGTCAGAACAAGGAATAGGACGATCTTCCAAAATTGTTGTGTCTGCTGTATCCAGAATCGGTCATTCATTTGCAACGGGCCATAGCATTTAGCGAATCTTAGCTTCTGCCTATCGTACACCAGTCTCTAAGGATATAAGGGCCAGTATGGAATAGTCTGTTACTGATTGGGCTCGATTTGTCCTAGGTTAGCTGTTTTCTGCTCCAACGTCACGTAGATCTTGTCCTCGAAGGTATAGTAGCCGCCGTTCTCCTTATCGGTGGAAATGCAGGCAGGTGAGAAGATGACGGCGCAGCCGAAGATATCGCCGATGACCCACCAGGACCAGGTTCGCGTCAGGGCCATGGTCTTCGGCTCATAGCCCTCCTTGGTGATGACAGCCTGGTGGTCGTCCTTTCGACTGAGCGAGACGGTTCCTGGTGCTAAGAGATGAACCCGTTCGTCAATGATCACCTGCGCATCGAGTGGGGTGGTGAAGATGGTGACGGACTGGTATCCCCCGTGCCACCAGCTGCCGCAGCCGGAGAGAGAGACAAGTCCTACGAACAGTCCGATACTTCTAAATCGTCGGTGGCTATTTCTACACGTCATAACGAATTCTCCTCGCAGATAGGTCTCCTGCGAGGCATTCTTCCACCGACCGGCTTGTTCTTCTAGCGGATTCGAAAATCTTGCAGGAAGGTTAGGAAGGGCACGGGTTAGATCTTCATCGCCTCGTTCACTTCGCGCAGCGTCGCACTGGCGACCGTAGCGGCGCGCGTGCTGCCGGCTTCGACGATCTCATCGACACGAGAAGGCGCTTGCGTCAGCGTGGCGCGCTTGTCCCAGATCGGTGCCAGCTGTTCCACCATACGGTCTGCGACCAGTTTCTTGCAGTCGATACAGCCGATGGCCGCGGTTCGGCAATCCGTATTGATCTGGTCCTTCACTACTTGAGGTGAATAGATGTTGTGAAATTCGTAGACGGGACAGATGTCGGGATTACCGGGGTCTGTCCGTCTCACTCGCGCTGGGTCGGTGACCATGGTCTTGAGCTTTTGCCGGACGACCGGTTCGGTATCCGAGAGGTTGATGGTGTTGTGGTAACTCTTACTCATCTTTCGCCCGTCGGTGCCGATCACCTTGGGGAACTTGGTCAGATGTTCCTTCGGCTCCGGGAACACCGGCGTCTTATAGATATCGTTGAACCGCCGGGCCAGTTCTCGCGTCAGCTCGAGATGAGGCAGCTGATCTTTCCCTACCGGCACGAAGTCGGGTTTGTACAAGAGAATGTCGGCCGCCTGCAGGACCGGGTAGCCGAGAAACCCATAGGTGGTGAGATCCTTCTCTTTAATTTCTTCTTGCTTTTCTTTGTACGTCGGGTTCCGCTCCAACCAGGAGATCGGCGTCATCATCGAAAGCAGGAGATGCAGGATGGCATGTTCGGGGATGCGAGACTGAATGAAGATCGTGGACCGTTCCGGGTCGATGCCGCCGGCGAGCCAATCGATCAGCATTTCACGGACGAACGTGCGAATCCGGCTCGTGTCGGCGTAGTTAGTGGAGAGGGCATGCCAGTCGGCCACGAAGAAGTAGCAGTCGTACTGTTCTTGTAGTGCCTTCCAGTTTTCCAAGGCCCCCAGGTAATTCCCAAGGTGCATGAGTCCGCTGGGTTGCATACCGCTCAGGACTCGGCTTCGTGGTGTCGTCATTGGGCGACTCCCGGGCGCAGGCCGAGCGCGGTCGAGAGGATCGTTCCGGACAGGCCCTTTGCAAACGTACCAGTGATGGTGTGGATCACACCCAGCTCCTTGTCGAACACGATCAGCCCTACGAGGATAAGCATGCCATACGGTTCCAATCGCGCCAAGGTCATGGCCGGCTTGGCGGGAAGAATCGCCATCAAGATTCGCCCGCCGTCGAGAGGCGGGATCGGCAGCAAGTTGAAGAGTGCGAGGAAGACGTTGATCATCACGGAATAGAGCGCCATCACGGCGAGAGGACGAAACACCATGGTTGCCAGAAGTCCGGGGGACGTCTCGGCTTCTGCTGAACCGCGGAGTGACAAGGTCGGCTCGATCGTAAGGAGTAGGGCCAACAACAGCGCACTGGATACCGCCAAGATCAGATTCATCCCTGGTCCAGCCGCTGCCACCAGGGCCATATCACGGCGGGGCTGACGTAGATTTCTCAGGTCGACCGGGACCGGTTTTGCCCAGCCGAAGAGAAAACTCCCCATCATCAAACACATCAAGGGCAGAATCACGGTACCCAAGGGATCGATATGCGCGAGGGGGTTGATGGTGAGTCGCCCTTGAAGTTTCGCGGTGGAGTCGCCGCATTTTGCCGCCACCCAGCCATGGGCGTATTCATGAAGCACCATGGCAAACAAGAGAGGGAGCCCCATGTACGAGATGGTGTGAAGGATTTGCGAGAGAGAACTCATGAGCAATGGTTCAGTTCAGTTGCACAAACTTACCCTGTTTTACCTGAAGAAGAAAGAGCGGTCGGTGGAGGGTGCCGTCAGGACCGAATCCGGCCGGGCCGGCGAGCGTAGGGAGATCACGATGGGTGGCTAAATACTCCTGCAAGGCCTCTCCGGAGGTCGCGCCGTGACGGATCCCTTCGAGGGCCACTCTGGCCGCATCATATCCCTGCATGGTGAAAAGGGACGGGGGTGAATCAAAGCGTTTCCGGTATCGTTGCACAAAGTCCTGGACGGCGGGGCTCGGACTATCGACAAAAAATCCGTCGACAAAAGTCGCGCCGTCGACTGTGCGATCGGCCGTTCTGACAAAGTCCTGCGAGTTCCACCCGTTCGTGCCGAGGAGGGGAACCCTGATGTCATGGAACGCCAGTTGGGCGGCGAGCAGCCCGATATCTTGAGCCCGACTCGGGATAAAAATCGCGTCAAACCCAGGCGTGTAGAGAACACGTTTTTCAGTTCGGTTGGCTGGTTTTCCCGGAGGACGCGGAATTTCCACGGGAACCGCCAGACCATACTTTTTGAGATCCTCGGCCTTCAGTCGCTGGATTTGCGGAGCGAAATCGGTTTCTCCTTCCTTAAAGGATTCGATGGCAACGATCTCCCCGTCCAAGTGGTACACCTCCTGGGCAAACAGGCGGGCGAGTTCCCGGCCGTAGACGGTGTCGGGATGGATGATGCAGAATCGTCGATGCCCTTGATCTTGTGCGGCATAGGTCGCCATGCGTTCGGCTTGCAATGCATAGGTGAGCGAGGTGCTGAAGAGGTAACTGCCCAATCGGCGTACATTGGGGAGTGTGGCGGCCGGCGTGATCAATGGGACTCTGTTTTTCTGAGACATTTCTGCCATGACCGGAAGATTTCGGGACAGCATCGGGCCGATAATCGCGAGTGGGCGATCATGATGGAGGAGCATCGAGAGATCCTCGAGAAACCCCGGTCGATCGATATCGTGGTCCTTCACGATCAAGCCGACGGATGGTGCGCCGGGCTGCTCACGTGATGTTTCGAGCGCGAGTTGAATACCTTGCAAGACGTCCGTCGCGAATGTCGACAACTGTCCAGACAGGGGGAGCACGGCGGCGATGACATACTGATTGGATCGTAACCGTGTCTTCAGCAGCTCCAGCGATTCGCTGACCCTTTGCCCGGAAGAATGCGCAGGAAAGGCTGCGAGAAAGTGCCGAGCTTCCCGCTCCGCCAGGTGATCTTCACTGCGGCCGATATAGTAGTCGATCAACCGGAGTGAGGCGAGGTCGCCGGGATATGAGCGTGGATAGGCATCCCGCACCCGGGCCAATCCCTTCTTATCCAATTTCTCCGCGATGAACTGCCGGACCTGTTCCCGTGTTTCGGTGATGTGCTCTTCAGAGCTTCCGGCCATTCCCTCCAGCAGGATATGAATAGCCCGTACGTAATCTTTTTTGAGCGCTAACAGATCGGCTGAGAGTTGCTGGGCTTCCCGTTTGGTGCCCTCATCGAGGGTCGTCGTACGAACTTGGGTCAGTAACGGCAATGCAAGGTCTACGTTTCCCATTGCCGTGTGGGTTCGGGCAAGCAAGAGTTTGCTGCGGTCGAGGAGTTCGGATTCCGGAAATTCCGTGTGGAGTTGATTGAACTGGTGGAGTGCCTCGCCGTAGTCCTTCATGCCATAGAGGGCCGCTCCTAACAGCAAGTAGGTGTCATCGAGGTGCTCGGGTCGTGGGGAGGTGGTCAAGAAGCGACGCAAGCTGTTAGCGGCTGACTCGTAGTCACCTTTCTCAATCAATTGCTTGGCCTGTTTCAACACCGGCGGATTGGGAACCAAGGGTGTGACCGTGTCCGCCGCTTCTGCCTGAGGCCAAGGAGGGACAATGGACCCTGGAGCGAGGCTGGCCACAAAGGCGAGGATGACCATCATCAGCGGCCAGGTCGTCATGGGAGAAGGATGGTGCGAGTAGGCGAGCATTCCGTTTGGTCAGCAGTAACCCATAGGCAGACTAGTAACGGAAAGGGTGCAACCTGTCAAGGAGAACTGCTGCGTTTTCATTGTGCGCCCGAGGAGAGTTGGCTATAGTGTGACATCCCATGACCACGGCTCACTCATCGGCACCTGTACTGGATCCGCTGGTTGAACGATATTTGAGTCAGCTGCGGGTTGAAGGCGGGTTGGCACACAACACGCTGGAGTCCTACCGGCGAGATCTGTTCCGTGTGCAACGGTACTGGCTCCAGCATCAATTGCGTATGAGTGAGGCCGTACCATCGTCCATTATCCGGTCGTTTCTCGCTTCACTGAAACAGGAGTCGCTCGCGGCATCATCGTTGGCTAGGATGCTGTCGACACTGCGAGGATGGTATCGGTTTCTCGCTCGCGAACATATTCTGCACGTGAACCCTCTCCGTGATGTGGCGGGCGCGCGACGCTCGGTTCGATTGCCGAAAACGTTGACGCATCAGGAGGTAACGGCGTTGCTTGAGATGCCTCTTCGCGACCGTGCAGAGGATCGCCGTGATCGTGTGATGCTGGAATTGCTTTACGCGTCCGGGCTGCGCGTGTCGGAGCTGGTTGGCCTGACGCTGTCACAAATCGATCTGGAGCTTGGCTGTCTTCGAGTGATGGGGAAGGGCGCCAAAGAACGAATGGTGCCGATGGGACAAACGGCACGAGAATTGTTGGTCGAGTATCTTGAACAGGTTCGACCCACGCTCCTCAAGAACCGTCGAGCCTGTCGTCACGTGTTCGTCAGCCGGCGGGGACATGCCTTGACGAGACAAGGCTGCTGGAAGTTGCTGTCGTTGCGCGCGCGACGGGCGGGCATCTTCAAGCCGATCTCACCGCATATGCTTCGCCATTCGTTTGCCACGCATTTGCTCGAAGGCGGCGCTGATCTTCGTACGGTGCAGGCGATGTTAGGCCATGCTGATATCGCAACGACTCAGATCTATACCCATGTGGATCGTCGCCGACTGAAGCAGGTTCACCGGCAATTCTTTCCTCGGCAACTTCGTCGGTCCCATACAGGTGGATCAAGCGAGGGACAGCACAGGCAACCACGTGGTGTGCCTCACAAATGACGTACAGACAATCTTGCTGATGACGTACAGCCTGGTTGACAAGGAGAAATGGACTTGGTACGCTCCGCACGCTTGTTAGAAAATTCGGGCGGATAGCTCAGTTGGGAGAGCGCTGCCCTTACAAGGCAGAGGTCACAGGTTCGATCCCTGTTCCGCCTACCAGCTCAACGGCGCTGGTGTGGAGGGATAGGCAGGGTCCTGCAGAGCTGAGGGTCTCCTTCTCGCTCACAAGGTTGATCGGCGACCGTTGATGTTGTCTTGTTGTTCTCCAAGTGTTCCGCAATTAGGTAGTGAATACGGGGCCGTCGTTCAGCCTGGTTAGGACGCCAGATTGTCAATCTGGAGGTCGCGGGTTCAAATCCCGTCGGCCCCGCCATTTTCCTCAGTGTTTGGTACACTCCACTTTGCCAACAGTAAGAACGTAGGAGGGAGAGGCTAGACTCGTATGTTTCAAGCCGGTCCGCTCGCAACGCTCGCATCGCTGAGCATCATTTCCAAAGTCGTGTTAGTGGTGCTGCTGGGTTTCTCCATTCTTTCATGGGCGATCATTTTCTATAAGTGGGCTACCTTTCGCGCAGTCGACCTCAAGGACCGGCAGTTCATGGCTGTCCTACTCAGGGCGCGAGATGTGGAAGAGGTAACTCGCAATCTCTCGCAGGTGGCCGGAAGCCCCTGCGCAAAAATTTTCCATTCCGTCGTCCAGCGGTTGGATCAGATCCCCACCACGTCCAATGACGGTGGTTCGATGGCATTTGATCGACATGTGATGGAGCGGACGGCAGCGCACCTTGCGCAAGCGCAACTCTCAAGATTGGAATCGTTTCTCCCGTTTCTTGCGACGACCGGGAACATTTCCCCGTTTGTCGGTTTGTTGGGAACCGTGCTTGGGATTATCGATGCGTTTCGTGAAATCGGCACCCAGGGGACCGCGAGTATCGCGGCCGTGGCTCCCGGCGTTTCAGAAGCCCTGATCGCCACTGCGGCTGGATTGTTTGCGGCGATTCCAGCCGTCATCGCCTACAACTATTTTCTGACACGCATTCGACGTACGGCCTTCCAGATGGATTCCGTCGTGGTCGAACTGCTGGCCTTGATCCCCGCTCAAAGCAAGCCGGCTGGTTCGATGTCTGCTGGAGTGAAGGGATGATTTTCGAGACGAGACACCGTCGGTTCTTGGCAGAGATCAACGTGATTCCACTCGTGGATGTCGTGCTGGTCTTGCTCGTGATCTTCATGGTCACCGCACCCATGTTGTACCGTGGCATGGATATCAACCTGCCGACTTCGGCGACCAACACGATTAAGCCAGAGATGCGAGCGGTGCTCACTATCGAAAAGGATCAGCGTCTCTACCTCGACAAGGATCAAGTGAGTGTGGCTCAGCTGGAGCGCAAGTTGCGCACACTCAAAGCCGAGCACGAAGATGTCACGCTGTATCTCCGCGCCGACCGTGACGTGCCGTATGGAGTCGTGGTTCAGGTGATGGATGGAGTGAAAAAGGCCGGGATTGAAAAGCTCGGGATGGTGACGGATCCCGCCGGACCAGAACGACTTACTGACAGCACGCCTTCTCCAGGTAACCAGTAGGATTAAGGTTTACGGTGCAGGCTTGGGTATCAGCCGGCATATCAGCGGGCGATGATTGGCAGGCGACACTGGCGCGTCGCTTAGGCCGTGCCGTCTTTGTGTCCGTGGTGTTGCACGTCGGCATATTGGCCTTGTTGGGGTGGGTACGGTTGCCTCGTCAAGGAGAACGGCCGCTCAGTTCCATTGAAATTTCCCTTGCCAGTCTTCCGACTCTTCCAACGAAGTCTGTGGAGCCTCCCAAGACTCAGCCCGTTAAAAAAGCGGTGGAGCGACCGAAAGCCCCTGACAAACCGAAACCAGTTGAACAAGTCACGCCTGTTGAACCGCCGAAACCCATTGAACAGTCGAAGCTCACTGAACCGCTTAAGCCCATTGAACAACTGAAACCGGTCGAGCAACCCCCTCCTTCAGTCGAACAGGCCAAACCTGCCCCACCCGTAAATGTCCCGCCTGCCCCTCCTCCGATCCCTTCTGCAAAGCAATCGAATGATATTATGCGCGACGTCTTGAAAGACATCGAGTTGCCTCCTGATGCTCCAAGGCTAGGAGAGATCAGTCCGGAGGCCAATCCCAAAAAGGCGCCAGCCATCAAGTTGCCGGAAGTTCCGGTTGTAGCGGAGACGAAGGAAACGGCGGGAAAGCCGGCAGTCACACCCCCGTCGTCATCCTTGACAGAAGAATTGGCGAAAGAATTGGATGAGGAACTGAGGAAGATCAAGAAGGTCGAGATTGCCAAGGAAACACCTCCGCCGGCACCTGCCGCAGAAGCGCCAGCGAAGCCATCGCCACCTATCGAAGCAAAGGTCCCGAGTCAGAAGACCGTTGATACGACGCTCAAAATCCCGGGAATGGCTCCAGGGTCGAACGCCTATCTTGGGTTAGTCCGCCAACGGATCAGTAATGTATGGAGTGCGCCTCCGGTAGATGTGACCAACCAGGTTTATGTCGTCATTGTGCAATTTCGGTTGCATCGAAACGGAAGAGTGACTGGAGTGGCCATCGAACAATCCTCCGGAAACGAGTATTATGATTTAGCTGGGAAACGGGCAGTGTTAAGTGCCGTACCCTTACCTGTATTTCCAGCCGACATCACCGATGCCTATTTTGATGCCCATTTCACGTTCACCGTCGGGGAACCTCAAGGATAAAACATGACGTTTCGAACTCTTCTTCTTGCCGGTGTCTGTGCCTCGCTCGGTCTTGTGTGGATCATTGAGTCTGGTGCCGCTGACGTCTTTCTTGAAGCCACCAGGTCGGAATTTCAGAAGATCCCGCTGGGGGTCGTGGGAATCGACAATGTCGGTGGACCGGAGTCACCCGAGGGACGTGCGAAGCTGGGAAGCCGTATCGAGGATGTGCTCAAGGCGGATGTGCGGCGATCCTTAGTGTTTTCCCTCGTCGATCTCGCGCCGCTTAAGATTAAGGTCGGCCATCCAGGGCCCGAACCAGACCCTTCCTTCAAGCAGGCTACGGAGAACGGAGTCTCTGTCCTAGTCTGGGGAAGGGCCGGGATGAAGACCAACACGAAGCCACCCGATGTCAATATGGATGGGTATGTGTACGATGCGGGCAGTGATGAGGTGGTCGGTGGGAAGCGATACGCAGGCTCCACATCGGTTGTCCGGCTGATGGCCCATCGGTTCGCGGATGAGTTGGTGTTTCGATACACGGGAGAGCCGGGCATTGCGCGGACGAAGATCGCCTATGTCTCGCAGCAGGGAACTGCTCGCGAACTCTTCGTAATGGACTATGATGGGTTTGAGCCTCGCCAGCTGACCGCCGACGGGTTTTTGAACTTGATGCCGCACTGGTCGCCGGATCGGCGTTTTCTCGTCTTCACCGCCTATCGCAATCGGAATACCCAGGAGATTCATATGATCGAGCTCGCGACAGGGAAACGCTGGACGCTTGTCTCGCAAGGTGGGTTGAATATCACTCCAGCGCTCTCGCCCGACGGGCATTTTCTCGCCTATTCGTCGAGCCATGAGGGTAATGCCGAACTGTATCGGTTGGATACGCGCACGAAAGCCGTCCACCGACTGACGACGAATGCGGGAGGGGACCTTTCTCCGTCCTGGGCTCCCTCTGGACGTGAGTTGGTCTTTGCTTCAGATCGTAGCGGAGGGCCACAACTGTTTCTGATGAGTGCGGACGGGTCTAATGTCCGTCGATTGACATTTGACGGAGACTATAATGCGGCGCCGGCCTGGTCGCCTCGTGGAAACTGGATCGCGTATGTGTGCCGGACCCCGAAGAAGGAGTATAAGCTTTGTCTCATCACCCCGGATGGGCAGAAACGTCGGCAGTTGACGGCTGGTCCAGGAGTGGATGATTCACCTTCCTGGTCGCCGGATGGGCGCCATCTTGTGTTTAGCTCGACGGCGGACGGCAAGAGTCAGATTTACATGATCAATGCGGACGGGAAAGATCTCGAGCGGATCACATTTACGGGTACACACAACAGCGCCCCGACCTGGTCTCCCGCGTCATGATCGTTGTGGAGGGCATTGACGGCAATCGTCCTCCCCTGTATGAAAGAGTGGATATCCTATTCAGGAGGGAACCAATCCCATGAGAAAGCTACCAACCATTTACCTGCCGCTGATTTTTGGTATTCTTATAGCGGTGATGCCTGCCTGTTCCAAAAAGGCGCTTCAATCAGGTGGCGATGCCCAAACATTTCAAGAACCGACGACTAAGAGCGGGATCACGAGGGGAGGAAATCGAGACGGAACCAGCGGCGGGGTCAGCCCAAATTTTCCAGACACGGCATTCTCCGGTGGCGAGAACTCAAACAGCTTGCGCGGAATAGATCGTGACCCATCTGAAGAACGGCTCAATGGTGATGTCGGCAGCGATGGTGGTTTTGGGGGGCATGGTGGGGCGGGGAATAATCGAGATAGACTGATGGCGAAATCCGACCCAGGAGCCGCCGCTCGTCAGTTGGCTGAAATACGGGCCGAGCAGCTCGCATCAGCAGCGGCTGGCCTGCGAGATGTGTTTTTTGCCTATGATAGTTTTTCGATCACGGAGGAGAGTCGTCATGCCCTCTCCGACAACGCGGAATGGATTAAGTCCAATCCGAACAGCCAGCTGAAAATCGAAGGACATTGTGATGAACGAGGCACGTCGGCGTACAATTTGGTGTTGGGGGAGAAACGTGCGAAAGCCGTCCGGAACTATCTTGTTGAGCTGGGCGCGGCACCCAATCATCTGTCGGTCGTCTCCTACGGCAAGGAACGTCCGTTCTGCACCGAACATACCGAATCGTGTTACTCCCAAAATCGCCGTGGGCATCTCGCTGTTGGAATCGGGGAGTGACGCATGCGTGACTACGATTGACCGAACTGCCCCCTCTGATTGGTAACGATTGCTGAGAGGTCAGGATATGCTGATTCAACCATCCATGACGCATTGTGCGCTCCTCGGTATGACGATGATAGGTCTCGTGTTTTCTGGTTGTATGGCACAGCAGTCGGATCTCAAAAAAACGGAAAAAGATTTTAAGAATCAGCTGTCTCAGACCAGCGCGAGGCAGAATCAGGAAATTTCAACGTTGCGAGAACAGGAGTTGCCCCGGTTGCGAGGGGAGCTCGAAAAGGCGCTGCATCTGGCCAAGGACCTCCAGGGTAGACAAGAAGACTTTAAATACCGCTCGGCGCAGTTGGAGCAGCAGACCAAAAAGCTGGAGCAGCTGGCGGCAAAACTTGAAGCCGATAGCGGGACCCGGTATCTGTGGGTACAGAAGAGTTTCGAGACACAGGATGCCAAAGTTTCAGCCAGGCTCGACGAAGTGGCGAAAGCCATGGAGGCCTTGAAGAAAGAGCTCATCGAGGTCGTCCAGCGGACGAACGAAAGCATCACCAAGCGAGTGGATCTCAAGCTTGATGAACAACGGCGAGAGCTGGTGGAAAACAATAAAAAAGGTGAGCACGTCTCTCAGAAATTCGTCCAATTCAATCAGGCCTTGACCGGGTTTCGGGAGGCCTTGACCGGTCTGAACGATCGGGTGGGCGAGGGAGAACAGGTGTCGAAGAATCTCACTGCCAAGATCGACGCCGCTGCACAAGCGGAGGATCTCAATCGAAGCGTGGCGTCCCTGACGAAAGCCCTTGAGACGATTGGAAAGAAAATCACGGCCCGGCTGGACGAGCAGGACAACCGTATCGACGCGTTGGCGAAGACGGTTGAACATGTTTCCAATAAGCCCGCGTTGCTTCAACAGGGGGCTAAATCTGCGGAGCAGTCCACTGCGTCGAGAGAATTCACGCCCGAAGGAGGGGGCGCATCTGCGAACTCTCCCGAATCGGAAATCGCGACGGCGAGAGCAACGATCGTTCTTCCTCAGGAATCACCAAAGTTTGAATCCCCTCAGAGCAGTTTCGAGTCCCCGGATCGTGCTCGGTATGACCGGTTACTGACTATGTTTCGGGACGGGGATCTCGAAGGCGCTCGACAAGGATTTGCCGGCTTTCTCTCCGAATATCCGAACTCCAGCCTCGCGCCGAATGCGAGGTTTTGGCTTGGTGAGTCGTACTATGGCAAGAAGGATTTTCAGAAAGCCATCGATGCCTACGACAAGGTAGAGATCGACTATCCGAGCAGTGAGAAGGTGCCCGCCGCGCTTCTGAAGAAGGGGTATGCGTTTCTGGCGATGAAGGACGTGAAACGAGCCCACTCAGCATTCAGACAAGTGATGACGCTGTACCCGGGGAGTGCAGAAGCGGGAAGAGCATCGGACAAGTTGGCACAACTCAAGGAGGCACGGTAATACCATGGGTGTTCGTCCAATGCTGTCGGGTCTTCTGGTCTGCGGGCTGTCGATATCGGCGGTTGATCTTGTCGGATGTGCGCGACATGCGGATTTTATCCAAGCTCGGAACCAGCTCTCAGCGGTCGCTCGAACCCAAGACCAGGATCGTCAGCGGATGGACGCCGTCATGCGTCGGTTGGAGGCCATCGAAAAGATCAAAGACCCAGTAGCTACCAAGCCACGGTTTGATGAGTTGTCCGCTCATTTCCAGAAAATGGAACATCGACTCGCCAAACTGGAAGAGACTGCGAGCCGCTCAGCGGTGAAAGTGGATCCTCCAACGGAGTCTCGTGGCGTCAAGCCGGTCAAGTCCACCCCTCCGGCCGAATCCATCGCGATCGTCACTGGAATTACTCCGACATCGGCATTCAACTTAGCGTACAATGATTACCTCAATGGAAATTATGAACTCTCGGTGGCAGGGTTTCAGCGGTTCGTGAAAGACTTCCCCGGGACGTCGCTGACTCCCAATGCACAGTATTGGATGGGCGAATCGTATTACAATTTGAAAGATTATGGGCGGGCGATTCAAATATTCGATTCGCTTGTGGCCGAGTACCCTGGAAACGAAAAGGTGCCGGCGGCGCTGTACAAGCTTGGATTGGCCACGGCCGAGACCGGCGATCTCACAAAGTCCAGGAGAAATCTGAAGCGAGTGCTTGAGGAGTTTCCCTCGTCGGAGGAATCGAAACTAGCCAAGAATAAGCTGGCCGAAATCCGATGACCGTTGCGGTCGCGCGACGTCCTACCCTTCCTACCAGCGTCTCTGTCCTGAGGAGCCTCCTGCCGTGCTGACGACTGACGGCAGCGGTAAGATTTGCATCCTACCAGACGACGTCATCGGTCGCATCGCAGCGGGAGAAGTGGTCGAGCGTCCTGCAGCAGTCGTCAAAGAGCTGCTTGAGAACAGCATCGATGCCGGGAGTCGTGCGATCACGGTTGATGTGAAGGATGGCGGCCTCTCGCTGATCCGGGTCACCGATGACGGTGAGGGCATGAGCCGGGAGGATGCGCCACGCGCGTTTCAACGGCATGCCACCAGCAAGCTTCGGTCGGATATGGACCTCTGGTCCATCCGAACGATGGGCTTTCGAGGTGAGGCATTACCGAGTATTGCCGCGGTGGCGCATGTTCATCTGATCACGACAACGCGGGCGGGTGAACTCGGGACGGAATTGGACGTCGTGGACGGGTTGGTCGGGACCATTGCTGATGCGCCTCCCGTGATGGGGACTAGAATCGAAATATCGGATTTGTTCAAGAATCAGCCGGCGCGAAAAAAGTTTCTCAAGTCTATTCCTACAGAGCATTCGCATATCACGCGGGTGGTGCAACAAGCGGCGTTGGCATGGCCGTCCATCCAATTTCGTCTCACGCACAACGCACAGGAACTGATGAACTATCCGGCGGTACGGTCTGAGGCTGATCGAATCGCCCAAGTGTACCACCCTGCGTTTCTTGAACAGTGTGTGTCGCTCAATGCCGCGCTTCCTGGTGTTGCCGTCAGTGGGTATCTTGTCGATGCGGTTCATGCGAAGTCGTCGCGCACACCGCAAGAGGTGTTTGTGAACCGTCGCCCCGTTCGGAGCCTGGCGGTGTCCCACGCCGTTGGAGAGGGCTACGGATCGTTCATTGCCAGGGGATGCCACCCGCGATTTGTCCTGTTTTTGGAGGTGGATCCAGATCGTGTCGATGTCAATGTCCATCCCAGCAAACGAGAAGTCCGGTTTTCTGATAATGAAGCTGTGCATCAGCTGGTGCGACGAGCCGTTCGACAGGCATTGAGCCGAGAAACGACGCCGAATGATGTGCAGGACCAGAGTCGTCGTGCCGGTTCCACCCAGCAGGTCGCAGGTGCGGTGAGTCATCCGTTCTCTGCGTGTGAGTCTTCTCCGGCGACTCCAACCCCGCCCGCCTGGCAGGGTGGTGACGCTCAATTGACGTTCGTCAATGAGGCAGCAGAGTCCTATGCTCGGGTCTCCTCCATCGAAGTGATCCCGCTGGGACAGATCAATCGAACGTACCTCGTGGCTCAAGTCGGGAAAGATTTGACCGTGATCGATCAGCATACCGCGCATGAGCGCGTCCTGTTTGAACGACTGCAGCGGGCCTGGGCGACGCGCAAGATGGAGGCTCAGGCGCTGCTCATTCCTGACCCAGTTGACGTGTCTCCGGCTCACGCTGCCTTGCTGCAGCGGTACCGGGGGGATCTGGAGCAGTTAGGGTTGGAGATCGAACCGTTCGGCATCTCAACGGTTCTGATCAGATCGACCCCGGTTGGTCTTGGGCGTATCGATGGGAGCCTGTTTCTTCACGATCTTCTCGAAGACCTCATCCATTGGGACAGTCTGACAAGTCTGGAGGCAAGGGTTCGTTCGGTATTGGCCTCGCTGGCCTGTCACGGTGCCGTCCGCGCTGGTCGTCTCATGAGACTGGAAGAAATCAAAGCGCTGGTAGACGAATGGCGGAGCGAAGGAGAAATTACCACCTGTCCCCACGGACGCAGAACCTCGTTCCGCCTCACGGTCAGTGAGCTTGAAAAACTTTTTGGGCGGGTCGGTTGGTAGGCTATTCTGTCCCTCGTCCCACGTGAATCTATGCTTTCAGAACTTCTACGTCGCCACCGGCCGTTGGTTGTGCTGCTGGGACCGACGGCCGTCGGAAAAAGTCGAGTTGCGACAACGGTGGCCCGCCGGTTTGATACCGAGGTCCTGACAGCCGATTCTCGTCAGGTGTACCGTGGAATGGACATCGGAACAGATAAGCCGACGGTCGCAGAGCGTCAGGGTGTGCCGCATCGGCTGATTGATCTGGTTGATCCTCACGAAGCATTCAATGCCGGGCGGTATCGCCGCGTGGCATTGGAGGAAATCGATCGATTATATGCTGCGAACCGGCTCCCGTTCGTGGTAGGGGGTACAGGGTTGTACATACGGACCTTGGTACGAGGGTTATGCGCAGCGCCCGAGTCCGATCCCCGTGTGAGGGCAGACCTCAACAAGTTAAGAGACGAAAGGGGGAAATGCGGCCTCTATGCGGAATTGCAGCGCACTGATCCTGAGGCGGCAGCCCGGTTGCACCCGAATGACGAATCAAAGGTGATGCGGGCGCTGGAGGTCTACCGATTGTCGGGGCGCTCGATCTCGGTCATCCAGGAGGAACATCGGTTTCAGGAAAGACCGTTTTCGGCTCTGCTGATCGGACTCCAGCGCCCTCCGGACATCCTGTATCAAAGAATTGAAGAACGTATCGATTGGCAGTTGACGCATGGAATGGTAGAAGAGACGCAGTCATTGCTCAATCAGGGATGTGGGCGGGAGCTGGCTTCCATGAAAGGGCTTGGTTATCGTCAGGTCGGAGCCTTTTTGGCAGATGCGTACGACTATCCTGAAATGGTGCGCCAGTTCAAGCGAGACACCAGACACTTTGCGAAACGGCAGATGACCTGGTTTCGAAAGGAGCCAGGGATCGTCTGGCTGCCGATCGAAGAAGGGGAACGGCCTGAACAAACGGCCGAACAAGTGATCAGACAGATCGAACAGTTTATGAGGACTTTGGAGCGGCAGGCCCCGTCCAGTGTGAGGGAAGGGGCAGCCTATGGAAAGGGATCTGCATGAAGATGAAGACCAGCAAGCGGCATGCGACGGTCGGCGTGATCGGAGGAAGTGGGCTCTATAACATTGAAGGGTTAAGAGCGACTCGATCAATTCGGGTGCGAACGCCGTTCGGAGTTCCCTCCGATGCGATTACCCTGGGCACGCTCGAAGGCGTTCAGGTGGCCTTTCTCTCCCGGCATGGTCAAGGACATCTGTTGAATCCAACGGGGATTAACTATCGCGCCAACATTTTTGCGCTCAAGTCTCTTGGTGTCTCCCATATTATTTCGATCAGCGCCGTCGGGAGCATGAAGGAATCGATTCGACCTGGAGACGTCGTGATACCGGACCAGTTTATCGATCTGACTAAGCGCCGTCCCTCGACGTTTTTTGAAAATGGGATCGTGGCACATGTGGCGTTTGGTGAGCCGGTCTGTGCTGAGCTGGGACACGCGCTGCGGTCATCAGCCGAGCAAGTCGGGGCCACGGTGCATCCACGGGGGACCTATCTCTGTATGGAAGGTCCGCAGTTTTCGACCAAGGCGGAATCGCAACTCTACCGGCAATGGGGAGTCGATGTGATCGGAATGACCAATATGCCGGAGGCCAAACTGGCGAGAGAAGCGGAGCTCTCGTACGCGACGGTGGCTCTTGTCACCGACTATGACTGCTGGCATGAAACGGAGGAGGCTGTGACGGTAGACGCGGTGTTGGCCACCCTGCACCGTAATGTGGCTGTGGCCAAGCAGATCCTTCGGGCGGTCATGCCAGCCTTCACCGAGCTCAGATCCTGCACCTGTCATCGCGCGTTGGAGAATGCGATTCTGACCGCGCCGAAACGAATTCCTGCGGCGGTTCGGAAGCGGCTCGCCGTGCTCATTGCTCGTGCGTTGAGACCACAGAAAGGAGCCCGTTAGTCATGGGGAAATTGCTCGTAGTCGGATCGGTTGCGCTCGATACAGTCAAAACGCCATTCGGCGAAGGAACCGACATCCTAGGAGGGTCGGCGACCTATTTCTCGACGGCCGCCAGTTTCTTTACATCGGTGGCGCTGATCGCCGTGGTCGGAGAAGACTTTCCGCAACAACATGTCGCGTTTCTCAAAAGTCGAGGAATTGACCTCACAGGCCTGGAGCGTCGTCCCGGAGCCACCTTTCGCTGGAAAGGAGAATATACCCATCAGCTGAACGAAGCCCATACCTTGGATACGCAGCTCAATGTCTTCGAGACGTTTCGCCCCCAAATCCCAGAAGCCTATTGCGCACCCGATGTCTTGTTTCTGGGAAATATTCATCCCGAGCTGCAACTCGATGTGCTGCAGAAAGTTCAGCGTCCGGCCCTTGTGGCGTGCGATACGATGAATTTCTGGATCAATGGGCAGCGAGACGCACTTTGGAAGGTGCTGGAGAAGGTCGATGTGCTGATCATCAACGACGGGGAGGCTCGAGCCTTGGGCCAAGACTCGAACTTAGTGAAAGTCGCCAAGCTCGTGCTTGCCCGAGGCCCCAAACACTTGATCGTGAAACGCGGAGAGTACGGGGTGTTGATGTTCAATGAGAAACAGGTGTTCGGTGCACCGGCATTTCCGCTCGAAGACGTCCGTGATCCGACCGGAGCGGGAGATACCTTTGCTGGAGGATTTCTCGGGTATTTGGCGGCAACCGGAAATCGCTCGCCCGAGGCGATGAAGCAGGCGATTATCTTCGGAAGCGTCATGGCGTCATTTACAGTAGAAGCCTTTAGTCTTGACCGATTGCGAATCCTGGATTACAAAGAGATTCAGGCTCGGTTCTCAGAATTCAAGCGGTTAACGCATTTTGAGGATATTTGATGGTCAGCGTGAATAGTCGGTGCGGCCAACTGAATCGTTGTCTGGTGCCGGTGTGTGTAGGCGCCTTAACCATCATGACGGGATGTGCAACCGACAAGGAAGCGGTCCGCAAGTCGCAAGGGCATTATCAAGAAGGCGTCGCCAGTTTACCGGCAGATCGTCAACGGGCGTTTGTGTCATTTCAGAAGTCCGTCCAGTTGAACCCAGCGAACAAGGAGTCACGGTACGCGTTAGGGCATGTGTATGTCCTCCAGGGCAAGCTCCCCCTTGCGGAAGAGCAATTTCGGGCGGCCATCAAGATTGACGAATCGTATTCCGAAGCGCACACGTATCTCGGACAGGTCCTTGCGAACCAAGATCGGTGGGATGAAGCGATTGTGTCCTACAGACAGGCGCTCGCGAATCCCCTGTACCCGACTCCTGATTTGGCCAGATTTCATCTCGGTCGTGCGCTTGCACACCAGGGAGATCTGCACGGGTCCATGGAGGCGTTCGAGGATGCGGCCTCAGCCAGTCCTCCCAGCGTCCCTCCGGCAATGACCCATCTGGAGCTCGGACGGGTGTACTATAAATTGGGGTATACGACGCGAGCCCGGGAGGTCCTGAAGAAAGTCGCGACGATGGATGAGGGCGGGGGATTGGCAGAGGCGGCATCGGAACTGTTGACTCGATTGAAGTAGGAGACCTATGGAGTCGGTCGGCGAATTCTTCAGGCAAGTTCGGGAGACCAAGGGGTTGACGGTCGATGAGGTTGCGTCCAAGACCCGTATTCGTGCGGACTTCGTCAAGGCACTCGAAGACGGGAATTTTGCCAAGTTGCCGGACCAGGTCTTCGCTCGGGGATTTGTGCGGTCCTATGCACGCTCGCTGGGCCTTGATGAAGAGGATGCGATTCATCGGTTTATTCAGTCGGCCGGGTCGTTCTATGAGAAACAGGATGAACGTGAACGGCTGAAGGTTCGGCAGGTCGAGGAAGATCGCAAACGCCAAGCCAATCGAAAGACGGTCGCCATTGCGATCGGCCTTGCCGTGCTGACGTTAATCTTTCTCCTAAGCCGAGAACAATCCGCGGTGTTCCGTCAGGGCGCACCGGAACCAGCGTCCTTGGCGAAACGGCCGGCTCAAGCGGGCAAGGATCTGCCGGAACCGAGTGCCCGCGGACCGGAACATGCTCCAGAAACGTCGAAGCCAAGTGAGGTGCCTGCAGGTCTGTCAAAACCCACGGCGGACACGTCGCCCAAGCAGGAGGCAAACTCAACCGCTGTGGCGGTGTCCAAAGTTGAGCCCGGGGTGGTGTCCGCGGTTTCCACCGCATCCCCAGGCAGTGATGGTCCGCTGGCAGGGTTATCGTTGAACGGGGCTGTGGATCGGGGTGATGGACAGCTCGTTCTGGATTTAGAAGCCACGGAGTTGAGTTGGGTCGTCGTACAGATCGACAATGGCAGCCCTCAGGAATCACTGCTTCGGCCTGGTGAAAAGTCCCATTGGACGGGGCAGGATCAGTTCATCCTCACGCTTGGCAACGCCGGGGGAGTGAAAGCTGAATTAAACGGTAAACCTCAAAAGCCGTTTGGGCCCAGCGGCAAAGTGGCTCGCGACATTGTGTTGAAACGGTAGTGTCGTTGAATTCATCCATCTTCTGTTTTATCCAGAACATGCATTCAGACAAGGGATCAGACGAGCGCTATGTGTCGGTGGGGTGTTTCCTTGACAGAAATTCAAAAGCATTGGTATAGTTTTACGAATTTACCTGTCTTTTGAGAATTGAGCAGGCAAGTCAGCGGCCTGGAGTGGATGAAGGCCGATGGGTTTAACACAAAGGAGGACGTCTGATGGGGTATCTGTCCAAGTTTTTGGGTATCAGTGCAGCGATTATGCTCCTCTCGGTTTCAGTGGTGGGAGCTGAAGAAAAAGACCCTTTGAAGCCACGTGTTCCGGCTGATCAGATGGCTGAGGCAAAAGGTATGAAGAATCCGGTCGATGTCACTCCGGAGAGCATTGCAAAAGGGAAGGCCTTGTATGAGGGGAAGGGCACCTGTTTCAATTGCCACGGCAAGGCTGGTGACGGACAGGGTGAAGCCGGCAAGATTTTGAATCCAAGCCCACGGGATTTCACCAATTGCAAGTTCCACAAGAAGCGGAAAGATGGCGAACTCTTCTGGGCCATCAAGAACGGCAGCCCCGGCACGGGTATGGTTTCATTGATCCCGGCTGCGATCAATGAGGAAGAAGCCTGGGCCATCATCAACTACGAGCGGAGCTTCTGTAAGAAGGATTAGTCTCGTTTGTTGAGGGAGGTTCCACGAGTCGATAGGAAAAGGGTGGGGAGGTCACTCTCCACCCTTTTCATTTGCGTCTCGCTCATAAGAATATCGACCGGTTAACGCCGGTTTACGATCTCTAACCCGCTCCCAATACCCCGTCAGCGTTCATAAAAATCAGAAATATTGTCCCTGCCTCTGGGATCCCCTCAAAAGGGGGGACCACACGAACATCCGCCTGAGTCATGCATTGGAGCTTGCGCTGTGGATATAAAAAGGGGTAGAGTCCGCCCACTGTGAAAAAACTGAGAGCAGCACTCAAACGAGGTGACAACCACTATGGGGCCGTCTGTTTTCATCACTTGGAATAGGAGGGCGACTATGGGCAGCCTATGGCCGTGGGGGAAGTGCCGCGTAGCAGTGGTAACGGTTTCGTTTGCGCTCCTGTCGACGGGAGCCATTGGGGTTCTCAACTCCGGGGTCGGTTATGCCGGAGAAGGCGCGTTGCCGCCGGGGGTCTCGGCAGCTGACATCGAATATAATGGGCGCATTACGGTTGGTGGAGAGCCTGTCACGGCCGCCATCAATACCGCCAAGAAAAAAGGCATCATCACGTTTGACGGCACGGCAGGTGAACGGATCAACATCGGCTTTCACGGTGTTTCACTCACTCAGTTCAGGGTGGCGGTGTATGGGCCGGATGGTGCGATGGTCCCAACTCAGGCCTCGGCCGTGAAGAGCTATTATGCGACCATGCAGCGAGAACTTTCCGCTCAGACGAATGTCCAAACGTCAACCTCGTCCTATAAGTTCAGTGATGATACGGCAGGTAGTTTGATCTCCTCCAGTCAGATGAACGGAGCGAGTCTTGATCTCGTTGAGTTGCCCGCGACCGGAACCTATACGATCCTCCTCGATCCCTTCAGCGAATATACGGGGAGCGCGACCATCGCAGTCTCAAGCGCGGTGAGCGGAGAAATCGTTCCTCAAGGTGCCGCCGCGGCGTTTGATATCAAGCGGGTCGGGCAAAACGCGTACTATACCTTCTCGGGTCAAAGCGGCCAAACGGTGAGTGTGCAGTTAAGTGATGTGACGATTCGCAGTGGGTATGCGTCGATTCTGAAGCCGGACGGTATGCCCTTGGGCAAGCCGATCTCGTTTGTGTCCGGCGGAGTCATGATCCCAGGGCAGGTTCTTCCTACTTCAGGGACCTATACTATCCTCATTGATCCGGATTTGAGCTACACCGGTCATGCCAAACTCGCGGTCTATAATGCTCCTGAACTGACCGGGCCTATCGCGATCGACCAAATGACGGTGACACCGACGCTGTCCGTGCCGGGGCAACGGGCACGGTATACGTTTGACGGAACGGCGGGCCAATGGGTGAATCTCGGACTGACCGGGGTTTCAATTGCATCGAGCACGGTGTCGATCTTGAAGCCTGATGGCAGCAAGTGGTCCTCCACGACCATCGGTTCGAGCGGTGGCAGTCTCGATCCGTTGACGGCGTTGCCGGAAACAGGGACGTACACCGTTATGGTCGAGCCGGTGAGTAACTACACTGGCAGTATGACGCTCGCGCTCTCCTCGCCGGTCACAGGGACATTGGCTCTCGATGGCCCATCAGTGCCGCTCAGTCTGAGCAAACCAGGTCAGACCGCTCGGTATACGTTTGACGGCAAGGCGGGACAGTGGGTCAGCCTCGGCCTGACATCAGTGGACATCACCTCGAGTGCGGTCACGTTGATGACTGCGGAGGGGACCATCCTCGCTTCCACAGCCGTAGGGACGGCGGGTGGAGCGCTGGAAGATCAACACCCCTTGCCGACCACTGGCACCTACACGATTCTTGTAGACCCGGGCAGCAACTACACCGGGGGAATGACCCTGACCCTTTCGACGGAGGTTTCGGATTCTCTAAAGATTAACGCGGCTCCGCGATCGATCATGATCAGCAGGGCCGGACAGAATGGGCGCTACACGTTCATGGGTTCAGCCGGTCAACAGGTGATCATCAAGGTGACCCAGAATAAGCTTGGCACCGTGAACGTGAGCCTGTATTCGCCGAACGGTATCTTGCAAGCTGGTGAGACGAGCTCCGAGTCGAGCTTTACGCTCAAACCAGTGACGCTTGCTACGTCGGAAATGTATACGATTACGATCAATCCGCCGATGCCTGACACCGGCAGCATCCACATGCAGGTAACCAGCCCATAGGCCTGCTGTTTCAGCTTGGTAGCGTGACGATCCGGCTGAGATCGTGATAGATCAGAAGAGGGTGGGGAGCTCTTCCCCACCCTCTTTTTTTCATAAGGCGAAGGACGACGAAGACAAAGCATCTTCGGACAAAGCCTGCACCAGGGATCTCTCGGAAAGACCCGGCATCGGAGTGCAGGACCACACGCGAATCTAGAGTCGCAATATAACACCGCAACTCGAAGCGCTCCGCTGAAATTGCCAGATTGCCTGGGGCCGTCACGATCCTCTTCGAGCTACTGCAGACGAGCTGCTACCTCGCGCGCCGCAGATAAGAGCGGAGCCAGGTAGTCGGTTTTCTGTTTGCCTATAGGTTGTACGTTTAACGTAACGGAGTGAGATCCCTTAACGAGCTGAACAGCGACCACACCCGTCTTTTGCACGTTGTAGCGAGCTGCATCTCCAATCTTGACCGGCGTGTGCGGCTTCAGAATGGTCATCTGGTCGTACGACTCTGCCGGCCATAATTGGATCGTCAGCATGGCCACACCTGGGCTTGAATAAAGACACATGTCTCGTTCCGTGTCACCACCTGGGTGCTCGGCACCTGGTCCGATCACACGACTGGCACCTTGGAGATCAAGCAGCTCGCAGGCTCGAACTTCTTGCCCTGCCCATGCCTGATGTACTCCCCCGGCCACGTTAGGCACCAGTGCCAAGACTACTAGGGTCACTCCAAGCTTTGCGTAAGAAAGTGTCATGTGACGATCCTCCGGTTGACCGGTTGACATGGTGCTTGAATTGCCTCGCCAAGGGCAGGCCAGGCTCCACCTCGCATCGACGAGAGCGCACACCGCAGGGAAAAACCCAAGAGACTAGACCGATCCGGACAAGAAGGGCACTTGCGAGCTCTGTCCCTAGAACACGTGCCAATCACCACGAGAAGAAGTAATACGCTATAGCCGTTGCGGTTTCAATGAGGTATGTCTGTGCGACGACCTCTCCCAAGTTCAAATACTGCCCTCCTCACATTCCTTTCCCAGTGATACGTAAAAGGAATGATTTCTTATCTTGGCTACGCAATCCAGATACTGGTGTGCCACAGACTCTCTACCCTTATCTTTCTCGGAGGATTGGATTGCCCTTGTTTTGTGCATCGCAAGCGCCAATTCCATTTCCGGAGCACGCACTGGCCTGAATGGTATGAGTTAAGGCGTTTCCGACGCGGCGAGAGAGGGCAGGGTGGTGAGGACCACGTCGGTGGCTCTGTCGTCCGGTTTCAGCAGTGGAATGATCTGAGGACGCTGCACGGAGCTAAACTTTGATTTTGAAGCCCAGGCCACCTTCTGACGCACGAATCCGCTGATCTCACCGAGCGTGACCGTACCATCATGGTTTGTGTCCGCCTCTCCACGAAGACCCCGCAAGAGATAGTAGGTGAAGAGCCCGTGACGATGCGTGTCGTCGTTGAGGCCCTTGCCGAATCCCTCCACCGCGATCAAGCGGATGGTCTCATCACCATGTAATTCCCATTGGGGGGTAACGCGTGGCTTGGGGTTATCTTGAATCGAGGAGATGGTTCCTTCGAAGATAAGAATGGCCTGCTGCGGGCTGAGTTTTGCAAAGACCGATTCGAGCGATTTCAATCGGTAGAGGGTTGTTGCGGCCTTCGCTCCATCATACGGGACGAGCATGATCTCGCCAGTCGGAGATACCAGGGCCTGGCCGGAAAAATAGACGATGACAAGTCCATCCTTCATGGGCCGAGTCGGGAGCCATTCCAGAAACGCCTTCTCGATCTGCGCATGCGTCGCTTTCCGGTCTGTCAGGAGGTGGATATTGGACGCTGGAACACCCCCGAACGTCTCAAAATACTTCGCCACTGTCTCTGCATCGCGTGACGCATACTTGCGGGATCGTATCTGTTGGTCGCGATGGGAGCTGAGGCCGATCGAAATAATGGACGTGTCAGGTTGCCGAACGTGTGATGTTTGTGCCGGGACGTGATCGATATCATCGTTGGTGGATCCGGTTGGGGCGATGGTGAAGGAAAGTGTTTGGGGGCGGGCCGCAACTCCACTGCGTTCTTCTACGGCAACCTGAATCTTGGCCTGTTGGGGTTCGGCAAGCAGGGGTAACGTGGCGACAAACTCCAGTGATTTGGTTTCTCCTGCTTCAAGAGGCGGTACTCTCAAGCTCGTCGTGGGAAACTGTTCGATGGCGGGCGAGGTGCCGGATAGTGACGCCCAGGCATGTTCAATCGGGGCTATCCCAGTATTCACGATATCCACTCGAATTCTGATGTGTTCACCGCCCTCGAAGATTACATCGCTGTTCTCATCAAGCAATAGGCTTTTGAATCGAAGCACTGAACCCGGTGAGGCTGACGGAGGAGGAGGTTCCTTGGTTGTTGAAACCGAAGGCTGGGGCAGCTTGCTGACCGGTGCTGAATTCGGTGCGACTGAGGGAGGCTGTTCCTGACCACCTGCGGCAACTCTGGCAATCAACGCGACACGTGTGGCCAAATCGATGGCGGTGTCCTGGATGAATGGATCGATGTGGTAGTCGCAATTCTTTCCGAGTTGCTCCAGGCGTAGGCGCTCTCGCCGAGCGACGGTGATGTCTGATTGTCGAAGTAACGTTCCGGTTCGATCGTACACGCGAGCTACGGTCGTAAGTTGGAGGCTTGCCGGAGGCCGGTCGTAGAGGGCGTCCTTGTTGAGATCAAAGATCGAATCAATCTTGTCGATTTGAATGATATGATCAGGGGTGAGAGGGGTGTCACCTTCGGTGATCACGGTGGTAAAGGTTCGTCGCAGGCCTTCCTGCAAGGCCTCGTGGAGTCGATGTCCCAACGGAATGTCCTGCATGTGTCCGCAGGAGTCGCTGTAACGAATGGTGAAGTCGGTGAAAGATCCAGGCACCTCCAACTTGGCACTGGACGCGAGAGGGTCTCCGAGGTGGGGAAACTCCAACTGCTTGGCGCATGCGGAAAGAAGAAGAGCGCCTCCTAATCCGGTGCAGGCAACGAGGGTGGTGCGAATGAGTGGGTTCCGTGAAATCACTGGCTTGCCTACGTCTTGGGTGCACCACGGTACTGGAAAAAACATCTGAAAGCAACACGGCCCTCCTAGAGGATCGGCTCTCATGGTATGGTGGAGAGAGTTCGGCCGGCCGTTCAAAACGCTCGTAGCCCTTATTGATAGAAAGTTTTCCTCTTTGAAGCCTGTTGAAAGAGTGGTGTAGTATATAGCGTTGAAGGTCGTGCGGGCCTCAGTTCCAATTAAGGGCTCTCTGGAGGAGAGCCATACCCTGAAGGAGTGCAGATATGCTCAATTGGAGTCAGCAGGCGGCTAGTGTGCTCGTCGGTTGTGGATTAGTCGGATGTGCGCTGATTGGAAGTGGGTGCGCATCATCTGTATCAGCGGCAGGGGTTCCTCCCGCCTGGGCACAGGGCTTTTCAGAAATTGTCAAGAAGACGACTCCAGCCGTCGTAAATATCGCTGTCACTGGTGGAAAGGAAGGGGGCCGACGACGTGGTGGTGTTCCTCCTGTTCCTCCGTTTGGGATGCCTCCAGGTGGCGATGAGCCGGGAGGAGAATCTCCGGCGCCACCGAGTCCTCATAGCCCACCTGCTCCACATGGTCGTCCGGATCAGAGTGCAGGTTCCGGGGTCATTTTGGACACCAACGGCTATATCGTCACCAATAATCACGTGGTCGAGGGTGCGACGCAGATTACCGTGACGTTGAGCGATCGGCGCGAGTTCTCTGCCAAGGTGGTCGGTACCGATCCAAAAACTGATTTGGCGGTCATCAAGATTGAAGCCACGGGCTTACCATCTCTTAAGTGGGCCGAGTATGACGGACTACAGGTGGGGGACCTTGTCCTGGCCGTGGGAAGTCCGTTTGGTTTGAGCTCGACGGTTACGCTCGGCATTATCAGCGCCTTAGGGCGAGGCAATGTGGGAATCGCGGATTATGAAGATTTCATCCAGACCGACGCGGCAATCAATCCGGGGAATTCAGGCGGAGCGCTCGTCAATATGAACGGCGAGCTGATCGGGATTAATACGGCTATTTTTTCAAGAACCGGTGGGTCGGAGGGTATTGGGTTCGCGATTCCGAGCAGCATCGCGCTCGATATTGTGGACAGCCTCCAAAAAACAGGGAAGGTCGTTCGTGGCTGGATGGGTGTGGCCATTCAAGAGATCACTCCGGCGTTAGCAAAATCCTTCAAACTGCCGGAGGATCGGAAGGGCGTGCTCATCAGCGATGTCAATGAACAGGGGCCATCTCACGCGGCAGGGATCAAGCGCGGCGATGTCGTGGTCGCGTTCAATGGCAAAGAGGTACAGAGTGTCAGCCAGTTGCGGAATCTCGTCGCGAGAACGATGGTTGGGAAGGATGCGCAAGTCAAGGTAGTCAGAGAAGGCAAGGAACAGCTGATCGCGGTGAAGGTGGAGGAACGTCCGTCGGATGAGGTGTTGGCAAGGAAAGAGCCAGGTCCGTCTAAGAAGGATTCCGGAGACATGATCAAGCCGCCGGACAATGTGCTGGCGTCCTTGCGGGTCCAAGCACTGGATAATGCGCTGATGAGCCAACTGAATATTCCTGCGAAGACAGTGGGGGTCGTCATCACGTCCGTGGAACCCGGTGGTGAGGGGGAAGGAGCGGGGCTTCAGCGCGGTGACGTGATTCAGGAGGTCAATCACGAACCCGTCAAGTCGATCGCCGATTATCAAAAAGCGGCTGAAAAGATCAAGAAGGATGAACTCGCGGTCTTGTTGGTCAGTCGGCAAGGGAACAGCCTGTTTGTGGCCGTCAATCCGAAATAAGGAGTATGGAGACATCGGTTGATCGGTCACTTTTCACGATGCTCAGGTAGTGGGACATTCAATCGACAGACCGAGAGACTCCGAAACGTGTGAGGCGGTGTGCTGAACAAAGTAAACCGGTGGCTGCAAGATTCGATCTTCAAGCCACTCGAAGACAAGAAAATGCCGGTCATGGAGCACCTGGTTGAATTCCAGGTGCGCCTGACTCGTGCGGTGATCGTGGTGATGGTCATTTTTTCGGGAACCTTTTTCTATGCCGACGCCTTGGTGAAATGGCTCCGTGTTCCGCTCCAGAACATGTTTGTGCCCAGCCATCTCACGTGGGAGCCTACCGAATTACCGACTGTGCCGTTTGTGTTTCTCGCTCCGGCGGAAGCGCTTTGGCAGAACATTAAGGTGGCAGGCCTGTGTGCCATCGTGCTGGCCATGCCGTATCTGCTGTATGAAATCTGGAGATTTGTGGTGCCGGGGCTCCATGTCCAAGAGCGACGTTTTGTCGGCCCTTTCGTATGTGTCAGCGCGCTGGCCTTCTATGCCGGTGCGGCGTTTTCGTTCTTCTTCGTGCTGCCGTTTGCATTAAATTTTTTGATTGCGTATGGGGTGAACGCGGGATTTGTGCCTCAGATTTCGATCGCGCAGTACGTGGGATTCGCCCTCTGGTTTCTTATGGTCTTTGGGCTGACCTTTGAGGTGCCGTTGGCGCTTACGCTCATGGCGAAGCTTGGGTGGGTCGATGCGCCCTTCTTGATTCAGTACTGGAAGTGGGCCTTATTGGGATCGTTCGTCATTGCAGCCATTCTGACTCCAACTCCTGACCCATTCAATCAAACACTCATGGCTGGCCCTATGTTTCTGTTGTACTGGGTCGGTATCTTTGGCGCAAAGATTTTTGGCAAGGCACCAGCATCGGAGACGAGTCAATCTGGTACTCCGGCGATGGCGATGGCTGGAGCGGGGGCAGGGGGGAATCTTTCGAGGTCGCCGGTAGGGAAGTCCTCAGATGAGGAGTATGTCGGAGTGCCAGGGGGGCGGCGCCGTTCGTGAGGGTGGGCGGTCAGATCGCCTGTTTGCCGGAATGAGTAATGGAATGAGCAATTATGGGACGTGAATTGAACATCATCAACGATGGACACGGAGGCAGCGGAGACGCCTGCACCTATATGTGGGCCTGTGCCATCTGCGATGAAAATGAAAGCTGCCAAAAAGACAAGGAAGGCCATAGCCGTTGGCTGGTTGCGAAGCGGATGGAACGGATCGAGTACAAAGTACTCATCATGAGTAATAAAGGTGGGGTGGGGAAAAGCACCTGTACGACGAATATTGCCGTCAGTCTCGCACTCAAAGGGTGGCACGTCGGCATCTGTGACATGGATATTCATGGCCCCAACATTCCCAAAATGGTCGGCGCCGAAGGCCAGAAGCTCAAGGTCAGCACGTCCGGTGGGATCATCCCTTTCCAGGCCTATAACTTAAAAATCGCCTCGATGTCGTTTCTGCTGCAGAACTCTGATGATCCGATCATCTGGCGCGATGCATACAAGTATGAATTCATCAACCAATTACTCGGCGGCGTTGATTGGCAGGATCTGAATTTTCTCCTCATCGATCTGCCGCCGGGGACCGGCAACGAATCAGTCACGACCATCGACTTGCTTGGCAACGTCAACGGTGCCGTCATCGTGACCACCCCTCAGGAGGTGGCCCTCCTTGATTCGCGGAAGTCCGTCACCTTTTGTAAAGACAGCGAAGTGCCGATTGTCGGCATCGTCGAGAACATGAGTGGGTTGGACTGCCCTCACTGCCATCGCGAGATCGAGGTGTTTCGGAAGGGTGGAGGAGAGGCCTCCGCGCTCGATATGGGAGTTCCGTTTCTAGGACGCATCCCACTGGATCCCGATGTCGTCACGCAATCAGATGCGGGTGAGCCGTTCGCCCTGTTCAATTCTGACACACCGACGGCAGAAGCGTACCATCGGATTGCGAATCAGATCGAATCGTTTTGCAAGAAGAGCGGGTCCCTGCTGAATGTCGGACGATCCACAGCCAAACCAATCAAGGGAATGAGCCTGTGAAAGCTGCTGATGCCATGACAGGGTTAACTCAACTGCACGAGGCACAGCAGGTGGTGCTTGATGCCGCCATGGTCTTGGAGGTGGAGAAGGTTTCCATTCTGGATGTCCTGGGGCGGGTATTGGCTGAGGACATCATAGCAAGCCGAGACAATCCGCCATGGGACAATTCGGCGATGGATGGGTTTGCCGTCAGGTGGGAGGATACTAGGCAGGAGCATACGATCCAGAAACCGGTCTCCCTCGTGGTGATCGAGGATGTAGCAGCCGGAAGGATGCCGTCAAAAGACGTTGGCCCGGGTCAGGCAATCCGTATTATGACGGGTGCACCGATTCCTCGGGGGGCTGATACGGTTCTGAAGATCGAAGATACCGAACATACTCCTGACTCCGTCCGTGTCTTGAAAGCTGAACCGAAGGGGGCCAACATCCGACCCCAAGGTGAGGATGTGAAGAAAGGGGAGTGCATCATCAGGAAAGGGACCAGAATGCGTCCCAGTGAGGCTGGAATGCTGGCGATTTTGGCGAAGTCATTCGTCTTTGTCTATCAGCGACCACGCGTCGCGATCCTGTCGACGGGTGATGAGTTGGCGGACTTGGATGAGCCGTACAGTGAGGAGAAGATCATCAACTCCAACAGTTATGGGATGGCGGCAGCGGTTCAGGAAGCCGGGGGTATTCCCTTGCTGCTTGGTATCGCGCGCGATACACCCGCGGCACTGAAAGAAAAGATTTCCCAAGGACTGAACGCGGATATGCTTGTGTTGTCGGGCGGTGTGTCGATGGGCGATTACGATTATACCAAGGCTGTTTTTCGCGAACTGGGCGCCGAGATGAATTTCTGGAAGCTCGCCATCCGGCCGGGTCAACCGCTGGCCTTCGGGAAGATTCAGAATAAACTCGCGTTCGGCCTCCCAGGCAATCCGGTGTCATCGATGGTGACCTTCGAACAGTTGGTACGGCCGGCCCTGCTCAAAATGAGCGGCTGCCGAAGCTATGGCCGCCCGGTGGTGCAGGCGGTTTTTCAGGACACGTTTTCCAAGCGCACGGATCGACGCCATTTCTTGCGCGGTATGCTCACTCGAGAGGACGGTATCTTCAAGGTGCGTACGACTGGTGATCAAGGATCCGGTATTCTCACGTCGATGGTCAAGGCTAATTGTCTCATCGATGTGCCTGTCGCCGTCGAGCGTTTAAATCCTGGCGATCACGTGGCCGTCCAGTTGTTGTCCGGAGAGGCATGGCCCGCCACGGCGGATCCTGCACATGCGGGTCCACACCGCCTCTCTTGTTGCTAGAAAGGACGCCACTCATCATCTCGGATGCAGTCAACCAAGCCAGGAATCGATTCTGGCTCTGTGGATGACTCGGTTGATCGGTGACACTGTAGTTCCATGGCTGTCCCCATTGTTTCCTTTATCGGTCGTTCGAACAGCGGAAAGACGACCTTAATCGAACGTGTAATTCCTGAGCTGGTCAAGGGTGGATACCGTGTGGCCACCGTCAAACATGCAGGGCATGGGTTCGATCTTGATACGGAGGGGAAGGATAGTTGGCGTCATAAGCGTGCCGGCGCGAGTAGCGTCGTGGTGGTCTCGAAGGGAAGCCTGGCCCTGTTTACGGACGTCTCAGATCAGCTCAAGGTCGAAGAGGTGCGAGACCGTTTCTTGGACGCCTCCTACGATCTCATCATTGCAGAGGGATGGAAAAGCGAGGGGTATCCAAAAATCGTCGTTGTTCGTGATCAATTGGGTGAAATCTCCTACTCTTCCGACGGTCTGCTGGCGGTCGTCTCTCATACGGTGATCGATCTCCCGGTTCCCGTGCTTCATGTGGATGATGTGGGTGGTGTGGCTGCTCTCTTGATCAAGCAGTTCCCTCTCAGACGCCGGGAGCATGAGCTGGACATCTAAGGCCACAGTTGTCTTGACCGTTGTTGTGGGAGGGCTTGCTCTCATGGGGGTCGCGACCCCTCTCACGGATCAACCGAGGTTCTGCGCAGGGTGCCACACGATTGCGCCTGCCTACGAGAGCTGGACTCAATCTTCCCATCGAGAGGTGGCCTGTGTCGCCTGTCATGTGAGACCAGGGTTTGAGGGATGGCTGCACGATAAGGTTGGGGCAGGGGTCAAAGACACCACCATCTATCTGTTTGGCACACCGAAGGAAGCACACAATCTCACGGCTCACGTGGATTCCGATGTGTGCCTCGGTTGCCATCGCCACATCCTTCGCGTGTCGGAAATTGCGGTACGCGATCTTCCTGCACCGATCAAAGAAGTGGGATTGATCATGAACCATGGTCAACACATGGAGGCCTTCAAAGCTCGTGGACACAATGAAGGCTGTACGACCTGTCATTCGGGCGTGGTGCATGATCACCCCATCAAGAACTATCCCATTGTCATTCCGCGGGGCCATGTGTCTGCTGATGACAAGCCGTGGTATCCGGTTCATCCTAAGGGATCGTACCTGCATGAACGAGCTCTTCGTGACTGCTTCAGCTGTCATGATGGAAAGGGACAGCATAACGGTAAGGTTCTGGACCGGAAATGTGGTACTTGCCACATCCCTGAAAAGATCAGCGGCGCACTCCTATTTAATTAGTAAATCACGCGATGGATCGGATGTCGAATTCTGTTCTAACCGTGTCGAAGCTGACAAAGCGGTTCGGAAGTTTCACAGCGGTTGATGACGTGTCGTTCGAGATTCGGCAGGGCGAAATTCTGGGGTTGCTGGGGCCGAACGGTGCCGGAAAGACGACGACGATCCAGATGTTACTTGGAGTGGTGACGCCCACATCGGGTTCTATTGAAGCATTCGGCTTGGATTTGTCCACACACCGTGAGGCGGTGCTGCAACAGATCAATTTTTCATCGACCTATATCGCCATGCCACAATCCCTGACCGTCGAGGAAAATCTGTGGGTGGTGGCCAGACTCTATGGTATGAGCGATAGAGCCAGCCGAGTAGACCAGATCGTCAAGAAACTTGAGATGGGGGAATTTCGACAGAAGGTCACGCGGAAATTATCATCGGGGCAGATGACGCGGTTGACCTTAGCGAAGGCTCTTCTCACGGCGCCCCGGCTTCTCTTTCTCGATGAACCAACGGCGAGCTTGGATCCCGATATTGCCCATAAAATACGCTCGATCCTGAAGGAAGAGCGTCGATCATCAGGATTGAGTATCTTGTACACCTCGCACAATATGCGTGAGATGGAAGAAATGTCGGATCGGATTATTTTTCTTCAACGAGGACGTCTCGTTGCGGAAGGAACAGCCCAGGCCATCGTGGATCGATTCGGGAAGGCAGACCTGGAAGAAGTATTCCTGAATCTTGCGCGGGAATCGAACGTACCGTCGACGCCATGAACGGAGCGCTCATGGATTTTGGTGTAGGATTTCTGGCCGGGGGGCTGGTTGTCAGCATGGCCTGGGGGATGTTTTGGCTGGTGATTGGCCTGATCGGATGGAACCGTGGTACCTGCGGGTGGCATATCGTGACGAAAGGGCTTGTTGGAGGTGCTGTGCCCTGTTCGCTGCTAGCCAGTCTGATGTGGTGGCACCTCGGAACCGGAGGTGATGGATTATGGTTTGCGAGCGGGTTCATCGGAATTCCGGGTCTTCTTGTGCTCCTCTCCTTCCGACTCATGCCTGATGGGAAAACGGCAGGTTCACATTTGATCGAAGGAATCCGATCCCTTATGGCGGATCTCCTGGGAGCGCATCAACGATGTGGGGGATGCCGTTCTGATCACGATCATGAGACCTGTCGATGAAACTGCATCGTGTGACGGCGTTGATTCTCAGGCATCTCTATCTGTATCGGCGAAGTTTTCCACGGATCATGGAGATTGTGTATTGGCCGTTCTTGGATCTCGTGATCTGGGGATTTATCACGCTGTATTTGGCCAGATACCAGAGCGAAGTGCCCGGGTTTGTCACATTTTTTCTCGGAGCCTTGATTCTCTGGGATGTGCTATTTCGTGCTCAACAGGGCATTACCATCACGTTTCTGGAGGAGCTTTGGGCACGCAATCTGATGAATCTCTTCGCCAGTCCGTTGAAGCCCAGCGAATTTCTAGCCGCCACGATGGCGATGAGTGTGATGAAAGTGACCGTTGTTTCGATTGTCTTGGGCGGGTGTGCGCTCATTTTTTACTCCTATAACGTCCTGATCATCGGAGTCTGGCTCATTCCATTTGTGCTCAATCTTGTCCTCACGGGCTGGATCATCGGGGTACTGACGACCTCACTGATCATGCGATTTGGACAGGAGGCTGAGGTCTTGGCTTGGAGCATGGTGTTTCTGTTCCAGCCTATCTCATGCGTGTTTTATCCCATGGAGGTGTTGCCTGGGTGGCTCAAGGCGATCGCTTGGGCGAACCCGGCTGCCCATATCTTTGAAGGAATGCGGGGCGTCCTGATATCTGGACAGGTCCCGCTCTCGAACCTTGTGTGGGCAGTCGGACTGAATAGTGTCTTACTGGTCGGTGTCGTCATCTGGTTTTACCGGACGATGGCGTACTGTAAGGATCAGGGATTGCTCGTGCGAGTGGGGGAGTAAGGTTGTAATCTAAAAATCTCTGTGCTACTCTTGCCTGGACTCGTATCGCCGGGGGCCTCTGCGGTGCTGAGTGTCTATAAGAGGAGGCCCACAACGTCGATGTTGCCTTGTCCGGGAATTTCGTCGGAAGTCAGACCTAAGTCGCTGCTGCGATCGCGTCTTCGGCCCGCTCCTTCCCCGTTCCTCGTGCTCAAGACAATGTCATTATTTTAAAGGAGGAACCCCGATGGGTTCGAAGATCTATGTCGGTGGGTTGCCATATTCGGCGACCGAGCAGCAATTGAGTGACTTATTCGCGGCCCATGGCGCAGTCGCCTCGGCTCGAATTATTACGGATAAGTTCACCGGCCAATCAAGAGGATTTGGCTTTGTGGAAATGTCCTCCGATGCCGAAGCTCAAGCTGCGATTACGGCCCTCAATGGCTCAGAGATGGGTGGCCGGACTCTTACAGTCAATGAAGCACGGCCACAAGAACCGCGCACGGGTGGCGGTGGCGGTGGTCGTGGTGGATTCGGTGGCGGCGGCGGCCGCAGCGGAGGCGGCGGCAAGCGTGACCGCTGGTAACTGACGATCTGCATGTGTATGTAGAAGAGAGGGGTGCCATGTGAATGGCGCCCCTTCTTTTTTTCCGGCTAAAATGGTGCCATCACGCAGTCCGAGCGGATGCTGGATATCCCTCATCGTCAGACGGTGACCAATGATGACGGGTTTGGAATCAACGATAGGAGTGGCGGAGTTACCTTCGGTCTCGTTCCGTAACAGGCCGGTGGTCGTGGTGGAAAACTTTTGGTCTGCTGAGGAGCGCCGGTTTTTCCGTGAAGGAATGAACAAGGCGACCTGGAAGCAGCTCTCAGATCTGGAGAATGTCCAGCAGGATTTTCCAGATTCGGGCAACTGGGCAAAGGCTGAAATCCGGCTCAGCGGAGGGCGAGCACTTTCTCTCGCGGCTACAGCTTCCATGCATTCGAGAACATGTTGAATCATTCCCGAATATTACCGGGCGTCACGTTGGGTTTAGTTACTACTCCTATTCAGCCGGTGATTGCCTCTTAGCCCATGATGATACCGATCAAGGGCGGCTCACGGTGGGGCGTCCGTCACTGCGGCGTCGAATCGCCGTCGTCACCTATCTTCAGGAAGAATGGAAGCCCGATTGGGGTGGGGAACTCATTATCTATGCCAAGCGCGCAGGCCCATCGTCGGATTCCGTCGACCTTGTGCCGACACAGTGCATCGAACCACGTCCGGGAACGCTTGTCATGTTTACCGTCCCTCGGTATCACAGGGTTTGCCGTGTGGATCTCACGGCTGGACAGCATCGCCGGTTGTCCATCGCCGGGTGGTTCATGACGGAGCATGCCTAGGATTCCAGACAGCCAGGGCACGGTGTAGGTGGATTCAGAACCCGACCGCTTTCGTTAGTGGCCTCAACTGACGTTTCTTCAGGCGTTCAACCGAACCAGTCGGTATCGTTGGCTGCGCGTGGCCGGTCTTCTACTCCAAGAGTCGGCGCCGGCTGTGCGAGTACGTTGTGGACGAGGGCAATGAGCCGGTCTTTTTCAAACGGCTTGGCTAAAAACGGGAGTGTGCCTCGCTTGATTCCATGGCTGGTAAGTTCTCTGTCCGGATTCCCCGACATCAGAATAATGCGAAGACCTTTCCGGATCAGAGTCGCACGAACTGCCAGCTCATGACCGTTGACGTGCGGAAATTGATTGGAGGTCGAGGCAAGTTGAAAACCCGGTGGGGGTAACACAAGGTCTGTCAGAAGGAGATCTATCGGGCCTTCGTGGTGTGTGCAGATCTTGAGCGCTTCCGAACTGCCTTCGGCTTCCAGCACGGTATGACCTGCCGCTTCAAGAAGAGCTTTACAGAGTTTGACGGTTGGGAGTTCATCGTCGACGACTAAGATGGTCGATGCAGCCGGTGCCATTGGATTGTCCTGATTCTTTTCCATCGCTGGAACCTACCATGGTCATCTTAGTGCCGAACTGGCTGCATGGCGAGCAAAACCATAATTCTTCTCGCCGTGCATCTTTAGATCGGACTGGAGAATCAGATGGGGATGGTTTCTGTCTTTCCTCTACACCATGCTTTGAAGAGACCGACCATCTTAGTGAGGCGGGCCCTGCGCAATCAAGATCGCCCAATGGGAGACCTTAATCGATCACGATGGTTCCTTTTCTGTCCGACGGGAAGAGAATACTTTTTGATTTGAGGCGGCTGAGGTTCGCCGTTCGATAAAGACGTCGACCTGTTGACCTGCATAGACAGGGAAGGATGGCCGTTCGAATCGATAGATAATTTGCAGAACTCTCGTGTCGACTCGTTCCGTGTTTTCTCCCGTCAACGACTTCTTTGGAATGACATAGGGCTCAATGCGGACGAACGCCAGTGGGATTTTCTCGCTTCGCCAAAGATTTGATCGAGGCTACAGCGGGCGCTTGCGGAACGACGAGTGGGGCATTCACTTCGTCGATATCGGCACGGATCTGCAATTGCTCGGTTTCTCCCAACAGCATCAAGGGTTCAGCCGATCCCAGCTGGGCATATTCTCCGGCTCGAAGATTGACCTGTAGAATCGTCCCACGTCTGGGCGCGCGGACTGTCAAACGCTCCAACAGGATCGTGACTTCATCACGTTGGGCCATCGCCTGCTTCAGAGTGGCTTCGATACGTTGAGCGCCTCTTTTGGCCATCTCAAGTGCATACCAGGTTCGCTGGAGGTCATCCTCGCTGACGGCTTGTTCATCGTACACCGATCGCAGGCGTTTGAATTGAGTCTCGAGATCGCCGACTCTGTATTTCTGCTCTTCAATCTGCGCTTGTAATGGGGGATAGCGGCTTCACGGGTCAAAAGGTGAGCATGCAATTCTCTGTCATCTAGTTGAAACAGCGGCGACTGTTCAGTGACTTGGTCTCCGACTTTGACGAAGACTTTAGTGATCAACCCTGCAACCGGTGGTGCAATACGAACGTTCTCATTCACTGCTTCGATAATGCCGGAAGCGGCGACGGTTCGCTCATAGGGTGATCTGGGTGGCTCTGAGATCGGCGGAGGCATCGGGTCTTTTTGATTTGCGCCCATGAGCACCCATCCGGCGAACCCCACGCCTGCTATGGCCAGCCAGACGCTCAGTCGTTTCATGACGATCATGCGGTTCCTCCCTGCGGGATATGCTCAATGTTCACGATGCGTCCATCCGTCAGGTTGGCCATCCGGTCACCAAAGTGAAAGATGCGGCTGTCATGTGTGACCACGATAACACAGCGATCCGGAGAGCGTCCCACTTCACGCAGCAGCTGCATGATCTTTTGGCCGTTGGATCCATCCAAGGCGGCAGTCGGCTCATCACAGATGAGCAGGCGCGGCTCGTTGATCAACGCCCTCGCAATCGCGACGCGCTGCTGCTGGCCTCCAGAAAGGTTTTTCGGGACAAATTCAGTTCGATCAGCAAGGCCGACTCGTTCCAACATGGCGCGTGCTCGGTGTAGGGCCTCTGGACGTCGTATCTTCTGGATGAAGAGCGGCACGGCCACGTTCTCAGCAGCGGTCAGCGCGGGGAGTAGATTGAATTGTTGATAGACAAACCCCATGGTTTGTCCTCGAAAGCTGGTCCGCTTGCTCGATGGTAAGCCGCTGAGCGGAACACCCAGCACCTCGATCTGACCGTCATCGATGTCGAGAATCCCGGCGATGGCAGAGAGGAGGGTGGTTTTGCCGCCACCGGATTCTCCCACAAGTAACAGCAACTCACCGAGATAAATGTCCAGGTCGATACCTTTGAGGACAGTGATCTGTGTGTCTCCGCTGCCGAAGGATTTCACTACATTCTGGGCACGCACGGCTGCCGGTCGTGAGTCGTCGTTCATCGCTCTCACCGAAAGACAATCCCGGGTTCAAGTCGAATCAATTTTATGATGCTGACTGACGCGGACACGAGGCAGATCGCGAGTAATGCAACAAGGACCAGGAGCAGCAATTGCCAGGTCTCGGCAAACGGGAGGGTACCACCTTGCGCCGCTAAGAATCCAAAGACCGTCGCAAGCCCGATACCTATGCCGTAGCCGGTGAGTCCGACGGTGAAGGCTTGGAGCAGAATCATGCGTGCCAGAGTAAAGCCTGAGGCCCCCATAGCCTTCAGCGCGCCAAACTGTCGAAGGTTTTCGATGGTGAAAAGATAGAACGTTTGTCCCGCAATGGCCATTCCGACGATGAATCCAAGCAGAATTGTCGTGCCGAAGTTGATGCCAATCCCAGTGTTGATGAGGACCCACATGTACGTCTTGAAGCCAAAGTCTTCCTGGGTGAATGCCCCTAGGCCTGTTTCTGCACGGATTCGATGAATCACCTCTTCAACTGGAACACCGTCCTTGTGTTTGGCCAGGACGTAGGACAGTATTCGACGTTCACGCGGTACATAGCGCATCGCACGTTCGTAGGTCGTGTACACCACAGGGATATTCGTGAAACTTTTTTGAGTTTTGGCAATGGCCACAACGCGGGCCTGTTTGTCGTTCAATTCAAAGATGGTGCCGACCCTGACAACCGTTGGGCCTCCCATTCGTTCCACGGCCCATTGGTCCAACACGACGGCCTCAGGCTGCAAGATATCTTCGAATCGGCCTTCGAGCACTTCAGCAGGACGTCCGATCAACGTCGCCGATTCAAGTCCGGTTAACGTGATCTGATGATACTCTCCGTTGGCCAGGCGGGCTCGGAGGAGCCCTTTGTACAAGGGCACGGCCCATTCCACTCCGTCCACGCTTCTGACTCGATCCACCGCTGTGTCGGCGAGCGGTTTCACCTCATCTACTTGCGCAATGCCAGGATCTGTGATCCAGATCGGTATATTGAGATTCGTGATACTGGCTTGAGACCACATCATCAGGCCCCAGAAAATCGAGCCTTGTTGAACGATCAACATCACGGCAAAGGTCAATCCACAGAGCAACATCAAGTATTTAGCGCGATCACCGAATAGCATCTTGAGTGCAACATAACTCACGGTGTGTCCTGCGGTTCACGATAATGAAGCGGAAAACGAGCAATCCAGAGTTGCGGGGGCAATCGTACCTGATCATGTCGATAAAATAATAGGTATCGATCTACGGGAGGCTTGCCTACTCCATTACTCAATTCCTGATCCCGTTCATACAACCATGTAGGGGAATGGGTGCAGGATGAGGTGTTGCAGGGAGGCTGTAGAACAACAGTCTGCATACGTTGGCGCAATAGGGCGAGAAATGAAGAGAGACACGGAGGCGAGGATTGTGTCGTTACTCCGCGTTCCTTCGACTCTTGAGTGCTTCAAGCCTGATTTTGTCGAGATTGATGTACAGTGATTTCTCTTGGGTGACGATCACGGCACCGGGAGCTTGCCCTTTGGCCTTCTTGACCCACTTGCGGCGGGTGTAGATTACCTCGCCTTTGCCGCTTTTCTTTAAGTCGCTATACAGCAACGCCAGCGTCGCGGCATCACGAAGAGTTTCGACCGGCGGTTCAGCCCCTTTCCCCAGCCTCACGACGACATGCGAACCGGGTGTGCCTCGGGCATGGAGCCAGAGGTCGTCACTCTTGGCTAAGCCGAACGTCAGCGCATCATTCTCGCGGGCATTACGCCCGACGAAGATCGGCAATCCGTCTGTGGAGGTAAACCGTCGATAGGGGCCTCTCCGATCAGTGGCCGATTGACCTGTTTTCGCGGTTGATGGAGTGATCGGGGTGGATACCAGAGGGGAGGTAAACCGATCGATAGGTCTCCAGGATTCTCGTTCTACTTCCTTCAGCTCCTCGCGTAACTGAGTCACCTGTTTCTCCGCTCGCTCTATACGTGGCTTGAGCTCACGTTCAGCAGCGAGATATTTTCGATGTTTCCGAAAGTAGTCATCCATATTGCCCCGAGCCGATTTCGTGGGATCGAGCGGAATGCTGATATCGAGCAATCTGTCGTCAAAGTAATCTGTGACAGTAATCTGATCAGTCCCTTTCAAGATCAAATGGAGGTTGGCTTTGATCAGCTCTCCATATCGAGCGTGGGCATGATAGGCCGAAGCCTTCGACAGATCTCCTTTCCAGGCCTCGATCAATCGCAGTTCCTTCTTGAGTGCCTTCGTGAGACGTCGCAGCTGTAATTCTCTCGACTGAACGAGTTCTCGTCTTGCTTCTTCTACTCGATAGTAGGCATCGATTTCTGCGGAAATCGGAAATGCAGAGTCCGCACCTCCGGTGAATCGAGTGGGTGGGGTGTCCGTTCTGGGCTCGCGTTGAACTGGTACGGAATAGGGCTGTCCAACGAGGGACTGTTGGCGGAGTAGGTCCCTTAGCACTCGACGCTCAGCATCAAGGATGAGCAGATTGGCCTTCTTGCCGGTCAACTCGCACACGATGGTCCGGGCTCCTTCCTTGCTGGTGAGCTGAAGTTCAACGATGCGGTCACGTGAGATCTGCTGAATGTCGTCGATCCTCGCTCCTTGGAGATGGGCTCGGAGAAATTGACAGAACGGTGGAGGCGTTGGCGGGTTGACTTGAGAATAGGTGGTGAAATGAAGACGAGCAGAATTCAGTTCGCAGGAAATCAATAATCGGTGCGTGTGCCGAGGGACTCGAACGTCGAACACGAGCATGCGAGCTGTCGGCTGATGAATTTTCTGAATCCATGCGCCACGTAATATAGGCGAGACCTCTTGAAGCACCTGCTCAAGATCAGAAACGTTCAGCATCGTAAGTGAATGTCATGCTCTTCAGGAGGTGTATATCTCCTGTAATCCCGCCTCATGCCATCGCACGGGGGGTAAGTGTATCAGCATCGGGACCGGGTGTTAATTGGGTCACTCTACGATGTACGACAAGTACAGGCAAGTGACTGCAGCGAACGCGTTGGTGCCATCATAGTTTCCTGCTTGCGGCGTCGCTTCTATTCCGCTAGAGTCCATGCAATTATTCGTGCGTGCTCGCCGTCCCCATGCGCCTACTCGATCCTCAGCCACTTACACGATTGAGACATGAGTTTCGCCTATCGATGCGGCGGTTACTCACCGACCTTTGCCGAGAACTGCATGCTGAGCACGCTGATCTGACCGGACAACTGTGTCTACCGACCGGGCTTTTTGAGCGTCTCCGCTCACGGTTCGCACTTGAGAGCTATTCCAACTGGAAAGTGGTCGGATGGATTGAAACGCTCAATGACCTCGTCTATTTCTTGGATATACTCAAACAATGGAAGCTGGAACAGGATCGAGCAGCATGTGCGGAGCAGTTGTTTGACGAATGTCAGGAGCATTTTTTTGAACACGGGTACTTTGATGATCTCTTCCCAACGGGCAAGGCACGGGTCAGCGGGCTGGGAAAACGGTTGTTCGATCTGTGTCGGTCCCTGGCGACGGAGTTGACTCAAGAGTCTCTCTGGTTCGATCCGGCCGTATCGGTCATGTGGTGTCGACAGCGAAAGCTGGCGCGGTGGTTGGTACAGGGAACCTTGAATCACCATTTTGAGAGAGCCGAAGTCCGGGGAACCCTCTCCATTGGTGACTCCGGTGCCTGGTGTCAGGCGCCAAGCGACATGCGACGGGCGTTGCGCCGATCGGGGGACTACGTGGGCTTTCGAGTGGAGCCAAACAGCATTTCAGTCCAGGTTGGGCAAAAGCTTTTTCCGGTCTGGTCGAGATGGGCAGGGCAGGGGCAATGGCAGTGGGTGTGCCATTCTCCGAGGATTGCCGTTCTGACTGATAGCCATTCGGTCACCGTCGGCCCAACACTTGTGTACGGGAAGGACCGGCGGCCAAGATCTGTGAAGGTCACTGATCGGCAACACGTTGATCGTATCGCTCGTGCGTGGCAGACCATCCAGCTTGCTTGGCCGGAAGGGCATGAGACCCTTGCGGTTCTCACATCTCGCGTCATCCCACTACAGGCAAAAGGGGTTGTGAGCTTCAGCTACCGGCATCGTCCAGGACTGTCCTTTATCAACTGCTTTGAGCGAGGCAACCTCGATCTGATCGACGATCTCATTCATGAGAACAGTCACCATCACTTGAATCTTCTTCTGCGGAAATACGTCATGTATCGAGATGACCATCATCAGCAGATCTTCTACTCACCTTGGAGGCGGAGTCTCCGCCCATTACGAGGTATTCTTCATGCAGCCTTCACGTTCACCATGGGCGCCGTTTTGTTCGAGCGGCTCTCAGCCTGGGCATCAGGGCGAGGAGGTCTGGAACGGTGGAAGAATGCAGGCCTTAGCAAACAAGACCTCCAGCGAGCGCAATTTCGTTGCTTGGAGGAGATTAAATCCGTCCGGTACTCTCTGCAAGACCTTCGTTACGCCGATCATCATCTCAAATGGCTGACTGGATCTGGGAGACGCTTGGTCGCACAGCTCGCAGAAGCAATTGATGAGGTCGAATCGAGGGGCAAACAATTCAAACGTGACGTGGAGCGCTCACGGTTTGGTTCGGCGCTACGCAAGCACGGCAAAGAACTCCACCAGGCGCGTCACATGTATGGGCCGATGAGGTTGGGGAAAGGGTGAGTGCTGATGCCGCCATATCGATCAGGTCCGTCTCGTAATCTAGGAAGACCTGAGCGGATGATGGAAGCTCTCTATTTCTTGACGATCGAACCATAGGATGTAGACTCGATCCAGGAGGTATGGATCATGCCGATGTTCATGCCGACATCTCGTGTGAAAACTTCCTGCGCTGCCCTGATCATGTGGTGTGTCTGTGTGCCGCTCGTGTCTGGTGTGATCCCCGAAGGAGCGGTTGCCTTTGAGAATGCCAAGGCCGTGAAGGTCGAGAAGCTTCTCACTCTCATTCGAGTGGCGGAGCTGGAATCAGAGTATGACGCACTTACTCAGAAATATGTGAGCGACTACGAGCAACAAATACGAAAAGCCATTGTGAACGCGTATCCTGATCTGAAGGGTGAAAAAAAGATGCAAATTGAGACCCTCCTGGAAGTCTTCTTGAAGGATATGAGAAAGTCGATCGGACAAGCCGAGACGCTCCATGACCATTTAAAGCAGGCGTACTCGAGAAATTTTGGAGAAGACGAACTGGACCGCCTCATTGCGCACTATTCTTCTCCGCTTGGCGAAAAAGATGCAGGTATGAAGAAAAGCGCCGCCATCGAATACAATAAAATGTGGACGACTCAATTCATGAATCAATACAAGGCCCGAGTCGAAAAGTTTTTTCAGGTGATTGCTCTAGTTGTGAGAGGCAAAGGGAAGCAGGGGGCCTAGCAGACGCGCCCGTCGATTTCCCGCCAATCATTTTCTTCGAGCATAGACTCATTCCGTGAAGAGAGAAGCCTACTCGATTTGCAAAAGGTTGGATGGCCAGGCAGAGTGTTTTAAACCAGAGGCCTGTCCCTCCATCCTTACCCGGAGTTTGGAAATCCCTCCAACGACTTCAACAAGTCAACCTCACCTACGGACGGCTACAGTTGGGGATGGTAAAACTGGTTTGCTGAGGCCTGCGCTTCTCTCCTTAGACATGACGAAGTGCGTGGTGTGACATTGTAAGGACGTGAGGTGCGAAATGATCGAGAAACTACAGAAGCCTGGAAACAGGGCAGCGTTGATTAGCCCGGATTCCGCAGTTGATTTGGAATTGAGGTAGAATCGGCAGCCAGATTCTCTTGGTCACCCAGGAGGTTGGTCTGCGTCGTCGAGATCCGGCCTCACCGCTCTATCCCAAGCTTCGTTTTGCGTGTACGGACCATCCGATCACCGGCTGGGCCGGAGCCATCCTGCTGCGATTGTACTTCGAACTGATCGGGTTGCGTGCGGCGCTTGTCCCACTCCTCGTTCCCTTTGCGAAGACGTCGAACAATCAGAGTCCCGCCGTGGACGTGTTCCTGGCCTGGTGGGACGGACTGGCCCTGGGTGCCGAACGGCTTGAACAGTTGACCGCTATCGGCGCGATCCGTTGCTGTCCCGGCTGCTGGGGCTGCCGCGGTTTCCCTTCCCCGATACGGTACGGCGGTGCTTCGGGCGGTTCACCGATCGCCACACGACCGACGTGTCGGAGGCCCTGATGAGATTGTCGTTGCCGCGCCTGCGGCCGACGCTGCTGGGCCATACGCTCGATCTGGATTCCCCCGTGTTCTGTCGCGATGGTACACACGAGGGGAGTCGCATCGGACATAATCCGATCAAACATGGGCGGCCTTCCCATCACCCGTTGGTGGCGTGGTTGAGTGAACGGCGGCGGCTCTTGTGGGCGACCTTGCGGGCGGGAAATGCGGGGACGGCTAACGGCGTGCGAGAATTTCTCGCGCACGCACTGACCCTGTTGCCGACGGGGCATCGAATCGGACTGGTGCGGGCGGATGCCGGCTTTTTTGTGACCGCGTTGGAAACCCGCGACTTGCCCTATATCATTGTGGCCCGGCTGACTCCGCTGGTGCAGAAGCTGGGTATCCACCGCATTCCCGAAGCGGACTGGCAGCCCGTCACGCGAGGGATTGCGGTCGTAGCCGTGATGGCGACACTCCCGGCCTGGCGGGGCCAGACTCGCCGGTTTGTCTGTCTGCGTCAGACCTTGACGGAGCGGCCCACGGCCAGCGGACGGCGGTTGATCGAGCGTCCCGGCTACACCTACCGCGTCTTCGTCACCACCGTGCCCTTTGCTGCGGAACTGGTCACCCGGATGTATGCTGGCCGGGCCGACTGTGAGAACCGCATCAAGGAACTCAAGGAGGACCTGAGTCTTGATACGTTCTGCCTCCAGTCCTTCGATGCGACCGATGCGGCCTTCCGGACCGGCTGTGTGCTCTACAATCTGTTGATGGGGGTTCGGGAGACGGTCTTGCCCTCGTGCTGGTTTGAGCGGCGGCTGCGGGCCGTGCGGGATCTGGTGTTCCTGGTCGGAGCCGATCTGATTCCCCACGCTCGACGACTGCGGGTCCGATTCGCCGTGCCTCCAGAGGAGCGGGCCGAGTTTCTCGAACGGCTCCGGACCCTGTCGGCGGGGTTGCCGATTGCGGCGCAGTTGGAGTGGGAGCTGAGCGAGGCTGATGACGTGGATCAGGCTTCCACTCGCGCCCCGAATGCTGTCGGGCCCACCGGTAGGCCGGTGCTCCAGAGGACCGGGGCGTCACCCTAACTCATCTCTACTGCGGAATCCGGGATTAGTGAGAAACCGGTAATGCAGGCGCTCGGGATCACCGAAGAAACCCCACTGCAGGTCACGGTGAGTGGTACCGCGCTTGTTATTACATCGGTAAATATCGGTGTCGGTCCCGAGCGTCTAAAGGCCACAATCAAAGAGCTTCGGAAGAAGTATGGACAGATGCTAAAGCGGCTCGCGGACTGATGCGGTGGACCACATCATCTTCCTCAGTGTGGACAACGTTTTGGTGCTCCACACCGATACCATCGACATGGATGGTAGTTCACACGGCGTGAGGGATCACGGTGTGCTGGATGCCGCGCCACCAATTCGGTTGAGGATACCTCCACGAAAATCTTGCCGCGATGGCTGCTGCATTGAGGTTCCACATCGCCCAGCATCATCGGTTTGTTGATGGGAATAAGCGCGCAGCGGTTCTGTCTGCTCTTGCTTTTCTTAGCGTGAATGGGATTGAGGAGCTTCCTGATCAAAAAGAGCTGGAGATAATGACCCTTCAGGTTGCAGCCGGCGAGCTGGTCAAAGATATGCTGACCAAGTGGATTCGAAAGAACCTGGACAAAAAGTAATAGCGCTCCAGAAGCTCCTCACCGTACTCCAGCCAGTGTGCGGTTTAGGCTATGGCAAGACGGATATGTTCTGAAATGCCAGAGGCTGGCGCGTACTCAATATGGAGTAGCCGGCGAGGAGCGTTGCTCCGAGATTTCGAAGAGGCGTGGATAATCAGAGTTTTCATGACAAGCACCCCTCCTTATAGATGATCCCGGACTGTTTTGAGCAAGGCCCACACGCTGGTGAGGCGAACTGCCTGTGAAGCCTTCATGCGACCCGTTTTTGCACAGGATGTTACGGTTCGACCGTCACGTCCACAAAGGCTGGAAGGCTATCGGCTCCCTTCTTATCCGTAACGCGTAACTTAAAACGATACGTTCGCGGCTCTGAAACAGCTGGGGCAAGGAAAGAGGCTTCTGAGTTGTTGGCGTCGAGCAACGAGACCTTGCTGCCGCGCACTTGGCTCCAACTATAGTAGAGCGCTTCGCCCTCAGGATCTCGGCTTGTTAACCCCTTCAGCGTCACCTTTGAACCAGCCTTGACCGTCTTGTTCGGGCCGGCATCGGCGATCGGCGACTCGTTCGGTTCATTGTTCACATTCACGTCAATATCCAGTGAGCCGTGCTTGCCACGGTTGGTGACCGTAATGGTGGCTTTCCCATTACCGACGATCTGGAGCAGGCCTCCCGGTAGGAGCGTGATGACTTTCAGATTGGAAGACTCATAAGTGGTGCCGCTGTTTGGACTGCTGATACGCCGGGTGATGCCGTCGGCAAAGTCGGCAACAACCGGGAGTTCGAAAATCTTGCCCATCGAATCGACATGGCCGAAGGCGGATGACTGTCCTGCTCTGCCGAGTTGCAACGGCTTATCCGTCTCAAAATCAATGGCTGTCAGATCCGCAGGTGGTTCAACATGCAGGATCACTTCATCGAATATGGATCTTGTACTCAATCGTCCACGGGAGACTTCGGCTACTGCTAAGAGCCTCACGGGCCCGATGCTGTTCTGTGGGATGTTCAGTTGTCCGCCAAAGGCCGGGTTCTGCTCGGCCGATCCTACCATTGCGACTGGCGCCACGATCGAGCCTACCGCGGTCGAATCATCCTGTTCAACGAGGACTTCGTCCTGTTCCCCGTACCAGTAGTAGCGGACCTTGGTGATGCCAGTATCCTTCCCCAAATCGACACGTGCCGTGACGGTGCTTCCTGCAGTCAGCGTAGAACCTTCCATAGGCTCTGCGATCGTAAAGGCCTGGACCGGAGAGGCCACCGCCAGGTACACCGGAAACAGGCACTGCCAAACAATCTGAGGGGGGGGTCCCCATTTCATGAGCCGGAGGTCTCGCACGATGATCATTTCGTCAGGTGGAAGGGGACGTCGGTTAGAACGACACGATCCTTAAAAAGTAGAGAGGCTTTCAGCATGAAGGCCCGTTGGTTGTGCAGAATATTTTGCCACCAACGGGCAGGGAGAATCTCAGGAAGCACTACGGTGATCCAACAATCTGGGTCTTTTTGTCGTTGTTCTTCGATGAATTCCATGATTGATCCCAGGATGGAGCGGTAGGGGGAGGGCAAAACGATCAGCGGAACGCCGCATCCCCACTGCGCCCACTGTATTTCCGCGAGCGCAGTTTCCTCGTTGTTGACATCGACCAACAGAGCTTTAATATCGCCCCCCCGACTGCGTGCATAGTCAACCGCTCGGACCACCGATCGATTGACTCCGCTGATTGGAATTAGGATCAGGTTGTGTCTGGGACGGGGTGGACGGGAATCGCGAGTGAGTGTGATCTGCTCCTTGACGGCCTTGTAATGAGATCGAATCCCACGAAACATCATGATCAGGAGGGTCACAAGGACCAACACGATCCAGGACCCGTCCCAGAATTTCGTGGTTCCGATGATGAGGGTGGCAACGCCGGTTGTAAAGGCTCCCACGCCATTGACCAACAGTTTCTTCCGCCAATGGTCTCCCTTTCGCTTGAGCCAACTGCGGACCATTCCGGATTGAGAGATGGTAAATGAGACGAACACCCCGATGGCATACAAGGGAATTAAGGCGTGGGTGTCACCCTCAAATGCCACCAGAAGTACGCATGCGAATAGTCCAAGGATGAGGATCCCATTTGAAAAGACTAAGCGATCGCCGAAACTCGCCATTTGGTGAGGCATGAATCCATCTCGTGCGAGAATCGATGCTAAGTGTGGGAACCCCGCGAAGGCGCTATTCGCGGCAAGGATCAACAGTATCATCGTGCCGATCTGGACCCCATAATAGATGACGCCGGTGCCGAAGGTGAGGCGAGCCAACTGGGACACGACGGTTTCATCGGCTTTCGGTACGATGCCGTGATAGTAAGCCAGCCAGCTGACTCCCATGAACAGCGACCCGAGAATGACGGACATCCAGATCATGGTAGTGGCGGCATTCTTCGATTCCGGAGGACGGAAGGCCTTGACACCGTTAGAGATCACTTCCATGCCGGTAACAGCCGAACAACCTACGGCAAACGCGCGAAGGATCAGAAAGAGCGTCAGGGTTTCCACTCCTCCGCTGACTTCTACGGAGGTGCTGACGAGTGGAACCGGCGTGGAGTCGTACAGAGACCGAGCGACGCCGATGACTACCAGCATGCTCAACCCTCCGATGGCGAAGTAGGTGGGGATCGAAAAAAATTGACCTGACTCGCGGACGCCGCGCAAGTTCATGATGACAATGAACAGGATGGTCACAAGCCCCAACGCTTCTCGATGTACAAACAAGCTTGGAACGGCAGACGTCAGTGCAGCAATGCCGGCCGCAATGCTGACGGCTACGGTGACGACATAACTGATCATTAATGCGCCGGCGGCAACCAGAGATGGGAGTTCTCCTAAGTTTGCTTTGGCAACGGTATAGGCTCCACCGCCCTCAGGATATTCATAAATGATCTGGCGGTAGGAGATCGTAAGAACCAGAACGAGGAAAAGGATCGCGAGACTGACAGGGATCGACCATGCAATGGCCGCAGTTCCGGCCAAGACAAGCACCAACAGGATTTCTTCCGTGGCATAGGCGACTGAAGAAATGTTATTTGAGGAGAAAATAGCGAGTGCAAGTGTTTTGGACAACCGCTGATCTGCTGCCTGGGCAGTCTTCAGCGGATCGCCGACGAGCCAGCGTTTCAAGATCATGAAATGATTATCGCATAAACATCCTAGCGGGTGCATGATGGGATGTCTGTGACAATAGGCCGGACGGCCTAGGTATCAAACATCGACGGGTAACAATAATTCAGTGTGTGAGTTGACGTGAGGTGTCTGGTCCTGTATGGTGAATATGCACTTCTATCGTGGTAGTCCGGCGAAGAGATGCACAACCATAACGGACTTCGCGATCGCATCGCGACCAGGTCCAGTTTGGAGCTACACCCCCCGGCTGTTTCTCCCCTCGGTTCTCTGATCCCGTCATAATGCGATCAAACTGAAAGGATAGTGTAGTGGATACGTCTGCTCAACGCAATTTTCACGCTCTTGGTTTGTCCGAGGCTCTTTTACGCGACCTAGCAGAAGCTGGGTTTGTCTCTCCAACTCCCATTCAAGAACAAGCCATTCCTTCGGCCTTAGCAGGACGAGATGTGATTGGCTGCGCTCAGACTGGCACCGGTAAAACGGCGGCGTTTGTCATTCCGATTGTCGAACGCCTGTCTTCCCTCCCGAAGGGGCAGCCAAAAGCGCTGATCCTCGCGCCGACGCGCGAACTCGCCTTGCAGACGCTGACCACGATTGAGAAGCTCGGGCGGAGTCGAGGCATCTCCGCCACCGTCATTGTGGGAGGAGCGGACATGCAAGCGCAGGTGCGAGGTTTGCGGCAGCGACCGGACATCTTAGTGGCGACGCCTGGTCGACTTCTTGATCACATGTGGAACGGTACGATTTTGTTGTCGTCCATGAAGATATTGGTATTGGATGAAGCGGATCGGATGTTGGATATGGGCTTTGCCCCGCAAATCAATCAGATTCTTGATGCCTTGCCTGAGGAGCGACAGACCTTACTCTTTTCGGCCACATTGCCGTCGGATCTTGCCCGCTTGGTTCAAGCCAGCGTCAGGAATCCCGTGCGTGTCATGGTTGCCCCCTCGGCGACGACGGCGGATGGAGTGACTCAAGCCATACATTATACATCCCACACCGATAAGTCTGATCTTTTGTTGTCCCTCCTAGGGGCCGATAAGGATACGGCCTTGGTGTTCACCAGGACGAAGCATCGGGCGGATCGGTTGGGTCGCATGTTGGGTCGTGCAGGCCATCGAGTGGCGATCTTGCATGGGGGCCGAAGTCTGTCACAGCGGCGTGCGGCGCTCGAGGGGTTTAAACGTGGAGCATTTCGGGTGCTGGTTGCGACGGATATCGCTGCTCGAGGGATTGATGTCGCAAACATCGGCCACGTAATCAATTTTGATTTGCCCAATTGTCCGGAGGATTATGTGCACCGTATCGGGCGGACGGCGAGGATGAAGACAACCGGGCGCGCAACAAGCTTTGTAACAGGTGAGGATCGGTCCCAACTTCGAGACATCGAGCGGCTGTTAGGGCATGCTGTTCCGCTTGCCCCTGGGAGTGGGGCGCCGCCATCTGCTGTGAATGAGGGAGCCAGACAAGTCCGTCGACATGATTATCCATCCACCAATCATGTGAAGAGTGCAGGACGTTACCGTCGTCCGATGTCGAGAGGCGCTCGTGGTGAATCTTCAATTCCCAATCCTTCCTCGATAAGACATTCGTAAAGTGTAAAAACAGTTCGGAAAATCTACCTCGTGAGATACAGTATCCCTCACGAGGTAGATTGGTATGCAGCTGGTTCCTCAGCAGAAGCTGGCGCAAAACAAAGCTCGGCAGTATTCCAGGGTTCGTATCCCAATGCCGTTCAGCTGCTCTCTATCTTCTCAAACAACACGAGGGTGGTTCCGGAAGCCGGTCCATGACGTTGGCTTGGTGTATGACCTATCGCTGCACGGCGCCTGCGTGAGTACCGATGCAGCCATCAAACCAGGTGATCAGGTTTCTCTCGTGCTTCGATTGAATAAGAGTACCCCTCCGGTTGAGGTGGCGATCGCCACCGTGTGTTGGACAAACTATCAATTCCATGGACTAGCGTTCAGTCCGCTTTCTGAAGCATCTTTGAAGCGATTGGCAGAGTACATGAGTCTCTCTGGTTTAATGAAGGAGTAGGAGAATATGGATGATCAAAACTGTAAATCTCTTGGTGCCCAGGGCATGCCGCAATTGCGGAAATATCCTCGCGTGCGGGTATCTGCTCCGTTCCCCTGTGCGCTGGCACGAGTGGGCTTGGTCAAAAGAGGAGCAGTTGAGCAGGGGGTGGGTATTATCTACGACCTCTCCACCAAAGGCGTTCGCGTCATGACTGAAGCCGTGATCACACCTGGAGACCGAATCGCGATGCAGTTACGATTACCTGATCAGGCCGCATCAATGGTCATCGAAACTGCCACCGTCAGGTGGGGAAAAGAGCAAACGTATGGAGTGGAGTTTGAGGGGCTCTCCCAGAACGATAACAAACACATCCTGGCCTTCATGACCCACCAGTCCAAGTCCGGACCAAGAGTCGCGGCCTGAACGCCTCACGCCGTTGGCTGCTTCTCGGGAATTCCGATCACGCCGAAGATGCGCAATACTCACCTCCTCGCTCATCTTCTGTCAGCTGAGGGGGGAGTTGCCCCAAATCACTGCCATGATTTGCGGGGATGTATCGTGTAAGGTGGTGCGTGCAGAATCGACACGCCTCCGTGCCTACAACGAGTTGTCACGATGTGAGTACACATCTCTACTTAATCGCCACCGCTTTGACTTCTTTGTAGGTGGTGTGACCTTGCAAGACCTTGTGGATTCCGTCTTGAACGAGCGTCGTCATGCCTTCCTGGAGCGCGGTTTTCAGCATATCCTCGGTGCGTGCTTTCGTTTGCACCATACGTTTCATTTCATCCGTGCCAAGGAGCAGCTCGTGGAGGGCGACTCGCCCCTTGAAGCCGGAGCGATTGCACGTCTCGCAGCCCTTTCCGCGCGAAAGCCGGAATGTATTGTCTTGCTTGATGTCGAGCTTGTCCCAATACTCAGGGCCGTAGCCTAATCGGATTTCATCATACTCCTCTTTGGTTCCGATGTACTGTTCCTTACATTCTTTGCAGACCCTGCGAGCCAGTCGTTGCGCGAGGACACCCAGCATGGCGTCGGCAAAACTGAACGGATCGCAGCCCATGTCGAGCAGACGGGTGACTGTTTCGACCGCGCTGTTGGTGTGGAGTGTGCTGAGGACAAGGTGACCAGTCAGCGATGCTTCAATGCCAGTCTCAGCGGTTTCCTTATCCCGCATTTCTCCCACCATAATGACGTCGGGATCTGCTCGGAGAAATGCACGCATGGCTGCAGCGAAGGTCAGCCCGATCTTCGGCTGGACTTGTACCTGGCGAAGGCCATATTGAGTAATTTCGACGGGATCCTCGGCCGTCCATATCTTGATATCCGGAGTATTGATGTTGCCCAACACCGAATGGAGCGTCGTCGTTTTTCCTGAGCCAGTGGGACCGACACAGAGAATGATGCCGTATGGCCTTTCTGAAATTTCCTTCAACACTGTGAGGTTGCGTTCGGAGAATCCCATTTTATCGAGCGGCAGGGGTTCGCTTGCTGCAAGGATACGCATCACCACGTCTTCGTTGTACCCGGCGGTGGGGAGCGTCGCGACACGAAGCTCAATTTCTTTCGACTCCGAGAGCTTGAACTTGATTTTGCCATCCTGAGGTTTCCGGCGCTCGGCGATATCCAAACTAGCCATGATCTTAAGCCGAGACACAATCGCACGGCGATAGCTCTGCGGGATCTTCATGTACTCGAAGCATTCACCGTCAACTCGGAACCGCACGAGCGTTTCGCGTTTTTCTCCGTAGGGCTCGATGTGAATGTCCGAGGCATTTTGGCGATAGGCATCGGCAATGATTTGGTTGGCCAGCCGGACGATGGCGCTGTCGTTTTCGTCCAGCCCTCCACCCAAACTGGAGTCTTCCATTGCCTCGGCATGCGCCTCGGTGACCAGCTCTCCGAGAATGTCGGATACGTTCTCATCGAGCTTGCGTCCTCCGCCATCCCCTCCCTGTCCGGTCGCGGAGCCGAGAAACTGCGAGATATCTCGGCGGAGGCTCACGGCGAAGCGGATGTTCAGACCGGGGAATGTGCGTTTGATATCCTGAACACGGTCAAGATCACCTGGATCGTCGGTCAGAATTTCGATGGCCGTACGATCGCGCTTCAGCGGCATCCAATGGTTTTTCTTCAGATAGTCGATGTTCAGATTTTTCAAAAGCTCCACATCGACGATCGTTCGCTCGCTGTATTCGATATAGGGGCACTTATAAAACTGGGCCAGCGATTTACCGATATCGATCTTGGGGACTTTGTATTTTTCAATGAGAATACTCTCAAGGTCGTTCATGCCCTTTCGAGAGTCGGCGATAGCCTGGTCGAGCTCATTTTGTGTGATCCGGCTATTACTGACCAGGAGGTCGAATTTCGTAGGAGTTTTCTTTGAGATCTTTCGAAGGTTGAAGAATGCAATTCCGAGCGCCTTCGCAATTTCATCGACCGCTTCTTCATCTTTTCGGGTAAACCGACTCCCGCTCTTCTTGTTGAGGAGTTGAAGCACTCCCATCAGATATTTATTGTCGGCGACGATCGGGTACGTCAGCACCTGTTTGGTCTTGAACCCGGTCCGTTTGTCGTAGGAGGTATCATGAACGAGAGCGGGGTGAGTGGCCTTGAGCTCAGCCATGTTGTACGCATCGGCGATGTTGACTGGGCGGAGGTACTTGGCGCAGAACCCCGGCAGGCTTTGTTCGGTAATGGGAATTCGGACTTCTTCGACGCCGTCAATGTGGGGAACCTTTGAAAAAATCTCCTTTTTGTCGGTGTCGAATGCGAAGAGAGTTAAATCTTCTGCGTCGAACAAACTGAGGATATCTTTGTGCAGGTCCAGAAGGATTTGATCGAGATTGTTGGCTGCATGAATTTGCGTGGTAATGCGTTTGACATGCTCTGCATGCTCAACCTTTTGTTGTAATTCTTGGACGTTGGGAGTTATGGGCTTGGCTTGCATCCGACTCTGCTTTCGCTGTCGTTGAGACGCGGAATAATCGGGTTGCGCGCTGGACTCAGAAGGCGCGTAGTTGCGCGATCGCGGCCTACCGCTGTGAATCGAGTTTTAGTCTAGCCGAAAGAGACGGGAAGGCAAGGAAAAGACATTTTCCATCGATGGAAGATCAACGATTGGCGAAGGCGGAGCAGGTGCGCGCGTGGCTGGCTCACCGAACAGATGGGTCATGCTCGATGCGAAGTGTTTTCAGGTGGTCCACCAGATTGTGAGGGGCTATCCGTGACTTGTGTCCTCCCTTCCGGATCTTGACCTCCACTATTCCGTCGGCGAGGCCCTTGTCGCCAATGACGATTTGAAAGGGGATTCCGATCAGATCGGCGTCATTGAATTTTACCCCTGCTCGATCAGGACGATCGTCCCATAGGACCTCAAAGCCCGCATTCTCTAACTCTGAGTAGAGCCGGGCAGCGGTTTCGGTCGTCTTTTCAGATTGGCTGACCGTCAGCACGTGAACATGAAACGGTGCGATGGGAAACGGCCAGATAATGCCTTTGTCGTCGTGATGTTGTTCGATCGCTGCGGCTGCCGTGCGTCCCACACCGATGCCGTAACAACCCATGATGGCTAGGCGCTCTTTGCCTTGTTCATCGAGGATCGTGGCGTTCATTTTCTGACTGTACTTGGTGCCGAGCAGGAATACTTGTCCAACTTCGATTCCCTTGGCGAGGGTCAACACACCAGGACCACGAGGGGACGGATCGCCGGCTAGCACATTCCGAAGATCGGCAAATTGTTCAACGGAGAAATCGCGACCGATGTTAGCGTTCTGGTAGTGTGTGTCGGCCTTGTTGGCGCCGATCACGACGTTTTTTATTCCTTCGACGGCCCGATCGGCAAGAATGCGAACCTGCCGCAACCCGATCGGCCCTGCAAATCCTGGAGGGCACCCTGTGAGACGCTGGACGGTTTCAGGATCCGCCAATGTGACATCCGTCACCTGGAGCAACCGCGCCAGTTTGACTTCGTTGACTTCATGATCTCCCCGGATCAAGACAGCAACCGATTCAGTTCCGGATCGATACAGTAATGTCTTCACTAGTTGCTGAGATGAAATCTTTAGAAAGGCTGTGACCTCTTCTACCGTCCGGCGTTGAGGCGTATCAACGGCGGTCAGCGGGAGTAACGCACTTGTATCTGCTTTAGTGGGGGGACATGCCTCAGCCCGTTCAAGGTTGGCGGCATAGGATCCCTCCGTACTGTATGCGACCGTTGCTTCACCCGTTTCGGCGAGCACCATGAACTCATGCGAGACATCCCCACCGATCAGCCCTGTGTCTGCTTCTACAGGCCGGAAGGTCAGGCCGCAGCGTGTGAATATCCGCGTGTAAGCGTCATACATACGTTGGTAGCTGATCGTGGCGCCGGCCTCGTCGAGATCAAAGCTATAGGCGTCTTTCATGATGAACTCACGCCCACGCATGAGACCGAAGCGGGGACGGATCTCATCTCGGAATTTGGTTTGGATTTGGTAAAAGTTCAACGGGAGCTGGCGATACGAACGCACTTCTCGCCGGAAGAGATCCGTAATGACTTCTTCATGGGTCGGCCCCAAACAGAAATCCCGTTCGTGACGATCCTTGAACCGTACGAGCTCCTTCCCGTAGTAGTCCCAACGAGCGGTTTCTTTCCAAAGTTCCGCAGGGGATGCGATCGGCATCAGCAGCTCCTGGGCGCCGGCTCGATTCATCTCCTCGCGGATAATCTGCTCGATCTTCCGGATGACCCGCAAGCCGAGCGGAAGATAGGTGTAGATCCCCGCCGCGACCTTGCGGATCAGCCCGGCGCGCAACATCAATCGATGGCTGACGGTTTCGGCTTCTCCGGGATCGTCCCGTAGCGTGGGAATAAGTAACTGAGATGTCTTCATGAAAGGGTTAGTGGGAGAAGATCCGTTCTAAATCGTTCCAAAAGGCGAAGATCATGACACCGACCAATAAGACCAATCCCACCTGTTGAGCAACCTCTCGCTGTCGTTCGCCAAGTGGTTTACGCAGGATGCCTTCAATTAAGAAAAAGAGCAAGTGGCCACCGTCAAGAATGGGGATCGGCAGCAGATTCAGGACGCCGAGGTTGATGCTCAGAATGGCGATCAAAAAGACGACGCTGGAGGCACCCTGAGAGGCGGCTTCTCCCGAGATATTGGCGATAGTCAGTGGGCCGCCGATATTCTTACTCGAAATATCACCGACCACCATTTTATAGAGACCGATGGCCGTCAGCTCGGTCCATCCCCATGTGGCCTCCAGCCCTTGGTACACGGCTTCCGCCACGTTCTCGGACCGCATCAACGAGCGACCGGGACCGGAGATGCCGATCTTTCCCACTTCAGAGGTCTGTCCATTCACCGTGAGTTTTTCACTGGCCGGTGTGACGGTCAGTATGGTGCGCATACCTTCGCGGAGCACCTCGAATTTCAACGGTGTCTCAGGATGCTCTCTCACGTGCGTGGTCATCTGGGACCACGCATAGATCGTCTGCCCCTCGATCGCGACTACCCGATCCCCGGGCTGGAGTCCAGCCATGGACGCCGGTGAACCATGCAGGACCGATGTGACCAACGCAGGCATTTCCTCTACCCCGATAGTGTACAGCGGTTCCTGAGTAGAGACCTCCTCTCCGGTCATCTGCACGGGGGTCGCCGTGAGCGTTTTGAGGTGCCCTTCCCGTCGGACCTCCAGTGAGAGCGGCTGCCCATTGCTCCGGGAGATGAGATCCAGCAATTCGGTCTTGGTTGAGATCTCTTTCCCATTCACGCTGACGACACGGTCGCCGACTTCCATGCCGGCCACTGATGCGGGGGACCCAGGAACAAGCGCCTCAACATCCGCGCTCAAATCACGAAAGGTTGGGACAAAGAGGGGCGATCCGGTCGATAGCCATCCGGCAAAGATCAAGTAGGCCAGAATGAAATTAAACCCCGGTCCGGCGGCGACAATCAGGACTTTCCCCCACAGGCCTTGGTGCGAAAAGGATCGGCGGCGGTCGTCGGGGGTCGTGGCTTCTGTCTCGTCCTCACCGAATAGTTTGACATAGCCACCCAGGGGAACGGCTGAGACGAGGTACTCGGTTTCGCCGACCTGACGGCCGAAGATCTTCGGGCCGAACCCGATTGAAAACTTCAAGACTTTCACTCCGACCCAGCGGGCAGCGAGGAAGTGGCCAAGTTCGTGGAAGGCGACCAAGACACCAAGGACCACGAGAAACCACCAAGCTTTCTGGAGGAGAAGCCAGAGCGTATCGGGGGACCAGGCGAATGCGGATGTCATGAGAGCTCCCTGTTGCGTCCTCGGTCTTGTAACTCTAACAGACGTTATCTGAAATGCAAAACAATCATGAGTGAGAGAGTGTGTGCACCAATGATTCTGCTTTTTCCCTTGCCCACCGATCAGCTTCCAAGGCGTCATCGAGGCACGTGATTTCTTGCCGGCTATGCGCCTCCATGGTGTTACGAATCACCTGGGCGATTTCAATGAAACGGAGGCCGTGATTGAGAAACGCGTCGACCGCAATCTCATTGGCCGCATTCATCGTAGCCGGCATGGTGCCTCCGATGCGAAGCGATTCATACCCGAGATTGAGACAGGGAAATCGATCATGGTCGGGTTTGGAAAAGGACAGTTGTCCGATCTCCGCCAACTCCAGCGAAGGAAGATCAAGCGTCATCCGTGCCGGATAGTGCATCGCGTACGAGATAGGGGTTCGCATATCAGGAAGCCCCAATTGGGCGATAATGGAACGATCTTTGTATTCAACCAACGAGTGAATGATGCTTTCTCGATGGACCATGACCTCGATGTTGGATTCCGGGATATCAAACAGCCATCGCGCTTCCACGACCTCCAACCCTTTATTCATCAACGTCGCCGAGTCGATGGTGATCTTGGCTCCCATCTTCCAGTTGGGGTGCTGCAAGGCCCGTTCAGGGGTCACGTCTTGAAGTTGTTCGTGAGTCAGCGTCCAGAGCGCTCCGCCGGACGCCGTGAGAATCAGTCGGCGGACATCTTCAATCCGGTGCCCCTCCAACGACTGAAAGATGGCACTATGCTCACTATCGACCGGGAAAATCCTGACTCCGTGTTTGCGAGCTTCATCTTGCATCAACTTTCCCGCCATGACCATCGGCTCTTTATTCGCCAACGCGATCTGCTTGCCGCTTCGAATAGCAGACAAAGTCGGAACAAGCCCGGCGGCTCCCACGATGGCGGAAATGACCAATTCAGCCTCCAAGACCGATGCTACGTGGGTAATGCCGTCTTCCCCGGAGAGGATCTCGACCGGAAGATCGGCACATCGGCTGCGAAGGAGGGCGGCAGAGGATTCGGTGGAGACCGCCACGGCTTTGGGCCGAAAACGGTGAATCTGCTCCTCGAGTTTCTCGATGTTGTTGCCGGCGGTCAGACCCACCACGCGAAATTCATCTGGAAACCGTTGAATGATATCGAGTGTGTTTGTCCCGATCGATCCGGTCGATCCCAAGATGATTATCGGTTTCATGTCTTCACCCCTCCAAATCTCCTAGGAAAGCGGCGACAGGCCTCGAATGTAGACGACATAGTAGTAGAACGTGGGAGCGGTGAACAAGAGACTATCGAGGCGATCCAGCATTCCGCCATGACCCGGCAAGATCCCGCCTGAGTCTTTGACCCCGGTTCGTCGCTTAATGAGTGATTCGAAAAGATCTCCGATGAGGCCCACCATCGTCAGGAGTACGCCAAGGATCAGCGAATCCGTCAGTGAGAGTTGTGAGGCAAACCACTGCTGAGCCAGGACTGCCACACCGACCGTGAGAATGAGTCCACCGAGTACCCCTTCGACGGTTTTCTTCGGACTGATCGACGGGAGTAAGGGATGTTTTCCCCACAGAGTTCCCGCATAGTAGGCCCCGATGTCTGACGCCCATGTCACAACTGCGAGGAAGAGCACGAGCCACTGGCCGTCCGGTAGTGCGCGGGCCGAGACCACGGTGCTCAGAGGGAAGCCCACATACAACAGGCCCAGGAGAATCGCGAGTGCATCGCCCCATCGATGTGCGGCTGACACAGCGGAGATGGATACAGCCACGAGGGCCACCAGGACACAGCCCACGAGCAGTTCCGGCCAGGAGAACGAAAAATGTGGTTGGATCAGTGTCAGGGCAAATCCGGCCAGACCTACTCCCAGAAGGAGATGGCTCAAGCGTGAGGGAAAGCTGAGCTTGTAGAGTTCCAGCAGGGCAATCACACCAACCACGAGCAAAAGCAGGGTCAAGGCCCAGGGAACAAGGTGTGCGATGATGAGATAGACTGCGGGAATCAGCGCGAGCGCGGTGTAGAGACGGCGGAGGTCAAATTGTCGGGTGCGTGCCGGTGAGGTCGTCACAAATCTAGGGCTATGAGCAAGGATTTCTGTAGCGAGGGGGTATCCCACAAGGGTTATGACGAGACGGTGCTTAGGACTCGACCAAATCGACGTTCCCGCTTTTGGTACTCAATTAACGCTAGGAGGAACTCGCGCCGTCGAAAATCAGGCCATAGCGTCGGGCTGAAGCACAGCTCGGTGTAGGCTACCTGCCACAGCAGAAAATTGCTGATCCTGGTTTCTCCACTCGTCCGAATCAGAAGGTCTGGGTCAGGAAGCGGATGGGTGGAGAGGTACTCTTTAAACGTGGTTTCATCGATTTGGTTCGGCTGTAGGGTGCCTGTTTGGACATCGCCGATCAGCGCTTTTACGGCATCGACGATCTCTGCTCGTCCGCCGTAGCTCAACGCGACGGTCAGGGTCATTTTATCGAGATGAGCGGTTTCTTTCTCGGTGGTACGAACCCAGTGTTGGGCGGATTGCGGGAGGAGATCGTGGCGTCCGATGGCGCGGAAGCGAACCCCTTGCTCGATCAAACTCGCCCGTTCCGTGGAGAGGTAATGCTCCAGGAGCCCCATGAGGGCGCTGATTTCGTGAGTTGGACGATTCCAGTTCTCCTGGGAAAACGCGTAGATCGTCAGAGCCCGAATGCCCAACTCCAGACACAAGGTGATCATTTCTCTGACGGAATTGATGCCTTCACGATGGCCAGCGATCCGAGGAAGACCACGCAGTTCAGCCCAGCGACCGTTGCCGTCCATAATGACCGCGACATGTTTCGGGAGCAGATCCAGCTCCAATTTCGCGGTTAGTTCGCTTTCTGAAAGGCGATCAAGGTTTGAAGATGGCTGATGTGCCATATTAAATCTTGGGTTAGCTCCTACAGGTCCAGTGTGCAGACGCGCTGAAGTGGTCAGAGTCTACTGGTGGGCCTAGGGAATGTCAAACGATAACTCGGTAATTATAAGAAGGTAATTCTAGAATGAGCATTTCCTTGAAATGACACCGGAGAGGCAGGAGTGCATTGCGACTGCAGAAATGATTGGGCTATACTGCCCCCTTCTTACGCCACACCGAGACAGAAAGAGCGACCTTATGTCTGATCTTATCCAATTGAGCAAATTTGGCGTTACTGAGATTGAAGCGCAGCATGCCCTTGATCGGCTCAATGTCCGTGACGTGGATTATGCGGATCTGTATTTCGAGTCGCGTACGTCGGAATCCGTGTCCATGGAGGAAGGCATCGTCAAGCGTGCGGCGAAGAGTATTTCTCAAGGTGTCGGAGTTCGTGCAACGGCTGGTGAAAAAACCGGATTTGCCTACTCTGATGAACTCACGAAAAGAGATCTAGAGATTGCGGCGGATACGGCGCGGTATATCGCCAACTCCCCCAAAGGGGATTCGCCCGTTCCAGTGCCCACGCAACGACGCCCCACGAGGGATCTCTATCCGATAGAACGGGCCAAGGCCGAAGTCGCGACGTCTGAGCGTGTGGCGCTCTTGAACGAAATCGATGCGGAAGCCAGACGCTATGACCCTCGCATCAAGAACGTGATGGCGTCTTTTAACACCGAGTACAAGATAGTGGCGGTGGCCACCTCCGATGGGACCTTGGTAACCGATATTCAACCGTTATCTCGCCTGCAGATCACCTGTATCGCCGAGGACGGTGATAATCGTCAGGTAGGGAGCTTCGGTGGTGGTGGCCGGGTCGCGTTCGAATTTTATCGAGAAGGAGGACGCCATCTCGGCTACGCCCGGGAAGCGGCACGAGAGGCGATTCTCAACCTCTCGGCGGTCGATGCTCCGGCTGGTGTGATGCCGGTTGTTCTGGCCGGTGGATGGCCTGGCATTTTACTCCACGAGGCGATCGGGCACGGTTTGGAAGCCGATTTCAACCGGAAGAAAACATCGGCCTTTTCGAATCTGGTAGGCAAGCGCGTGGCATCCGACGTCTGCACGATTGTGGATGATGGAACCCTTCCCTCTCGTCGTGGTTCGTTGAACATGGATGACGAGGGAACGCCGACCAGTTGCACCACGCTCATTGAGAAGGGCATTCTCCGCCGGTATATTACCGATAAACTCAATGCACGTCTGATGGGGATTCCCTTGACTGGGAACGGTCGGCGGGAGAATTACCAGAGTGTGGTTCTGCCTCGGATGACGAATACCTTCATGTTGGCAGGCGAGTCCGACCCGCAAGACATTATCAGATCAGTCAAGAATGGGCTCTACGCCGTCTCGTTCGGAGGCGGGCAAGTCGATATTACGAACGGGAAGTTCGTATTTTCTGCGAGTGAAGCCTATCTGATTGAGGACGGCCAGATTACGAAGCCGGTGAAGGGAGCCACGTTGATCGGGAACGGACCTGAGATTCTCACCAAAGTCTCGATGGTGGGACACGATCTGAAGCTCGATAACGGCATCGGGACCTGCGGGAAGGACGGGCAGTCGGTTCCGGTGGGAGTCGGGTTACCGACTATTAAGATCGATGAAATTACAGTCGGTGGCACGAGGAGCTAGACACTTTCTCCACGCGCGTTCTGCTGATCGATCGAACAACGATTAACGCATTGGTGCAACAACCGAATGTCTAAAGGTAGGTCGCTTTCAGTAGAGACGGCTAACGGGTATGCCCAGCTCGCGGCGGATGTTTTGGCTCGCGCCAAGGCCTGCGGTGCGACGGAAGCGGATATCGTGGTGGCTGACGGAGAGACTCTTTCTGTCCAAGTACGAGTCGGTGCCGTCGATCGACTGACCAAGGCGCGGGAGAAGCGGCTCGGTCTCCGTGTCTTTATTGGTAAGCGGTCCGCCACGACCTCCACATCAGACTTTTCACAAGCGTCACTCGAACGGCTCGTTGCAGATACCTGTACCTTGGCAGGAGCGGTGGTCGAGGATACGGTGTCCGGATTGCCGGATGCTGCTCAGATGGCCACGGAGCAGCCGAACCTTGACCTGTATGATGAAACGGTGCTTGATACGGAGACGCAGATCGACTGGGCGAAACGCGGAGAGGCTGCGGCGTTCGCGGCCGACACGCGCGTAACCAACTCGGAGGGTGCAGAATTCGACTCGTCTTCCGGGCGGGTGGTACTGGCCAACAGTCACGGATTCGTCGGGTCCTACAAGAGTTCAAGCTTTTCCCTGTCCGTTTCACCGATCGCGACCGACCCCGAAACAGGTGCCATGCAGCGGGACGCGTGGTATGAGGTGCAACGCAAGTTTGCGCGATTGGCGTCTGCGGAATCGATCGGACAAGAGGCGGCACGACGGGCCGTTCGTCGCTTAGGCGCGCGTAAGGTCTCGACCAAGCGCGTTCCGGTGGTGTTCGACCAGGAGACAGCCGGAAGCTTACTCGCCAACCTCTGCGGCGCCGTGTCTGGCTATGGCCTCTACAAACGCGCGTCCTTTCTTCTCGACAAACTCGGCCAGACGATCGCCTCCGAACTGCTCACCGTGTATGACGATGGACTAATGGCCGGTGGGCTTGGGTCTCGCCCGTTCGATGGGGAAGGGTTGGCGACTCGCAAGAATACGATTGTGGAGCGCGGCGTGCTCAAGAGCTATATGCTCGACACCTACTCGGGAAAGAAGCTGGGACTGCCGTCGACTGGGAACGCGTCGCGAAGTGTGGGAGAAAGTCCTTCGGTCGGTCCGACGAACTTTTATTTGGTTCCTGGAACGAACAGCGCACAAGAGATTATTGGGTCAGTGAAGGATGGGCTCTATGTTACAGAGTTAATCGGATTCGGAATCAACATGGTGACCGGCGATTATTCACGTGGAGCCTCAGGGTTTTGGGTCGAAAACGGAGAGTTGGCTTATCCGGTTGAAGAAATTACCATCGCGGGCAATCTGAAGCAGATGTTCAAGGATATTGAAGTCGTCGGGAACGATCTGGTGTTTCGAGGGCGCATCACTAGCCCCACGCTGAAAATTTCAGAAATGATGGTGGCAGGTAGTTGAGAGCTGAGTAAGTGCGAGTGCTGAGTCACGAGTCGAAAGTTCTCTCCTTTCTCTTTTTCCTACTCAGGACTCAGGACGAAACACGTGTGACGGCACGGAGGTGACCCATGGCTGAATCCATTCGAGAGACAACCGTGCAGTACCAGAGTGGAAAAGTGGGAATGAAGGCGTTCGTAGCGGCACCACAGACCAAAGAAAAACGGCCGACCATTATCATCGTCCAGGAATGGTGGGGCCTCACGGACCATATGAAGGATATCGCGAGGCGGTATGCGGGGGAAGGCTATGTGGCCATCGCTCCGGACCTGTATTCCCGCCTGGGACATGCGCTGACGACCGATGCCGGAGAAGCCGGGAAATTGATGAACACGTTGAAGCAGGAAGACGGGCTGGCCGATCTGAATGCGACGGTGGCCTATTTGAAATCGGTTCCGGAAGTTGATGCAACCAAGATCGGCATCACGGGGTTCTGTATGGGGGGTTCCTATGCACTCATGCTGCCCTGCATCAATGCGGAGATCAAAGCAGCGGTGCCGTTCTACGGCCAAGTCCCGAATCCCGATATCCCGATTCAGAAGCTGGCCTGCCCGGTTCTCTATATTTATGGCGAGGATGACGGCTGGATCACCAAGGCCGATGTGCAGCGACTGGCGGCGGCATTGAAGAAGTACGGCAAGGCCGGGGAGATCAAGACGTATCCTGGTGCCCCGCACGCCTTCTTCCGAGATACGGACCCATCTGTCTATCGGCCGGATGCAGCGAAGGATGCATGGGGCAGGACAAAGGCATTCTTCAAGCAACATCTCAGCTGATGAACATGACCTCCGGCTTCGTGCTCTGTCGTTTGTCTTCCCACTCGGCCTTGCCGGAAGGTCATCTTGATCAGCCCATCGAATTGTAGCAACACGGGAAAAATTTATCATGCCGCTTGATGCCGAACTCGGACAGAAAATGCTGCAGCTGATTACGTCGCGCTACGACGATCGGCATTGGCGCAAACAGATCGAAAAGACTCTCAGCCTCCCCCAATCCGGCGTGGCTGATCCAGTGCAGCAGCAGATCTTCATGTATCTTAAGCAAGGCTTGAAAGCCTACAAATCTCGCCGAGCTGATCCCGACTCCTGGATCATCGGGGGCTATGCCACGAAAGAAGTTATCACTCGCGCAAAGTTTCAGCCGCAGCTCATTGGGCCATCCTTCAAGCAAGAGGACGTGGCATTTTTAGAAGCAGATCCAGGGGCTGACGTCACCGAAGCTTGGTGGGAAGAGATGCTGGTGCAGTGGTTCGACGTGCCGGAAGAAGAGAAGCCTGCTGAAGATTCGGAGAATGAATCGTCGGAATCAGATTCCTCCACGATGGAACAGTCGAAAGCCTGAGAAACTACACCACGCTGGCTAACCAGCCCTATGAGCCTGCCAACGAACATCACACTGTTGTTCCATCCCAAACTTAATCGAATCAGTAAAGACAAAGGGCTACGAGACGGCCTGTCCGCTGTGGCGCAGATTGCGGACACGCTCTGGGTCGCCAACGATGAGGGCACTAGTCTTGAGCGACTCGCACCCATCAAGCGCCACAAGCCCGGTATCAGGACATTCGGTCGCCATGAGCGATTTCCACTCGCGGACCTTCTTCGTCTTCCGCAGAAGGTAAAGAGTGTGAAGAATCAGCCCGAAGTGGATGTGGAAGGACTGGCCTATGCGGACGGCTATCTTTGGTTGGTAGGCTCCCATAGTCTCATTCGCCGTAAGCCGACACTCGACGATGGTCCCAAGAAGGCTCGGCAGCAGCTACAGCAGGTCCACCGGAGGGGCAACCGCTACCTGCTGGCTCGAATTCCGGTAGAGGAAACCGACGGGATACCGATGTTGGTAAAAAAGGTGACGGAGGATGGGACCAAGCGCCGGGCCGCGCAGTTGCGTGGCGACGACTGTGGGAACGACTTGACTGAGGCATTGCGCCGAGATGACCACCTGGGATCGTATCTCAGGATCCCGGGTAAGGATAATGGGTTCGATATCGAAGGCTTGGCTGTGGTGGGTACGCGACTGTTTCTTGGGCTGCGTGGACCGGTGTTACGTGGTTGGGCAGTCATTCTGGAAATAGCGGTCAAGGAGCACCCCAGGCATGCCTCTCTTCTGAAGTTAAGATCCATCGGGCCACAGGGTCGCCTGTATCGAAAACATTTCCTTCACCTTGAAGGGCTCGGTATTCGAGATCTCTGCGCACAGGGTTCCGACTTGCTGATCCTTGCGGGACCGACGATGAGTCTTGAAGGCCCCGTGCGTGTGTTTCGATGGAAGGGAGGGACTGATCAAAAAGGCGAGTCTATGGTCCCGCGCAAGGAATTGGATCACCTGCTAGATGTCCCGCATGGTCAAGATGTTGGCCATGCCGAAGGCATGACATTATTTTCGTCTAATGGTGGGCAGATTGATTCACTCATGGTGGTCTACGATTCCATCCCCAAGAAGCGCCAATCAGAGGCGTGCACCGTGACGGCAGATCTGTTTCCCTTGCCTGGGAAACCCCAAAGCCCGACGCATCTAGTTCCCTAACCGATCATACGTATGGTATCTATGCGGATACAGATCGTATCTGAATGGATACTGACGGGCCACAGGCTCCTCGCGTTGTTGATTACCAGATAACACCATTTGCGCAGATACAGCCGTACAGACAAGCTGCTCACAGCAGGCACTTTCATTGCGTACGTTTGGAACATATTGAGATGGGAGTCGTGCTCTCACGGTAGTTCTGTTACGGACGATGACGACGAATCATTTTGATGTCTTTCTGAGTTATCACTGGCGAGATCATGCGTACGTCGAGGCGCTGGCGCGTCAGTTACGCGAGCAGCAGCTCACCGTCTTTCTCGACCGCTGGTATCTCACCCCGGGACAATCCTGGCCGAAGGAATTAGAAGCAACCCTCGCACATTGTCGTGCGGTGGCCGTCTGTATCGGCCAAGGCGAGATGGGGCCGTGGCAGCAGCGGGAGCAGTATCTGGCGCTGGAGTGCCAGGTAGCCGCCGAACGTCAAGGCCAAACCTTTCCCGTTATTCCTGTGCTCCTTCCTGGCGCGGAACCGCCACTGGGATTTCTGAGTCAGCTTACATGGGTCGATTTTCGTACTCGCCTCGACGATCCAGTGTTGCTGCACGCACTGGTCAGCGCCGTTCATGGTCAGCCGCCAGGACCAGATGCCCTGGAAACGGTCCGGCAGACTTTGGCGACTATCTGTCCCTATCGCGGCTTGCTTTATTTCCGCGAGGAAGATGCGCCGTTTTTCTTTGGGCGTGAAGCGGCGATCGCGCAGCTCACCGGTGCGGTGCAGCAGCACCATCTGGTGGCGGTGGTGGGGGCGTCAGGCAGTGGCAAATCATCGGTCGTGCGAGCCGGCCTGGTACCGGAGCTGCGGAAGAGTCGCGAGCGGGTCTGGGAGGTCGCGACGCTCGTGCCGACCGATCGCCCGGTCCATGCGCTTGCGGCGGTACTCATGCCATTTCTTGAGCCGGACATGAGCGAAGTCACCCGATTGCGGGAAATGAACCAGTTAGCTGAGGACTTGCTTGGCCGGAAGACGGCTCTTCGCGATGTCGTCGACCGGGTGCTCGCCAAGCAGCCAGGCACGGATCGTCTGCTCCTCATCGCTGATCAGTGGGAGGAACTCTTCACACTCTGTAAAGATGACGCCGCCAGGCGCTGCTTCATCGACAATATCCTCGATGCCACGGCTACCACAAAGCTGAGTGTGGTGCTCACCCTACGGGGAGACTTTTTCGGTCGGGCCATCACCGATTACCGGCCTTTGTCCGACCGGGTGCAAGGTGCCCAGGTGAATCTCGGCCCGATGAAGCGGGATGAATTGCGCCTCGCCATTGAGGAGCCGGCGAAGAAAGTCAAGCTCACGTTTCAAGCAGGCCTCGTTGATCTCATGCTGGGGCAGGCGGGCGACGAACCGGGCAAGTTGCCGCTGCTGGAATTCGTGCTGCGGCGGCTGTGGGAGGACCGGCGTGGCGGTGAACTCCATCACGAGGCCTATACTGCGATGGGTCAGTTGGAGGGCGCGATTGCGCACAAGGCAGAGTCTGTCTTCGTCACGTTGAATGAGGCCGATCAGCACAAAGTCCAACAGATTTTTCTGCACCTCGTGCGCCCCGGCGAGGGCGAGGCGGACACCAGACGGCGGGCGACATTCGCGGACGTGGGAGAGGGGTTGCGCCGTATCGTGAACACCCTCGCGGACGAGCGACTCTTGGTGACCAATCGCATGGGGGACGAAGAAGAGACGGTCGAGGTTAGCCACGAAGCGCTCATCAGTCAATGGCAACGGGTGCAGACATGGCTGAATGAATACCGTGAGTTTCTACTGTGGCGGGAACGTCTCAGAGGGCATGTGAAGGACTGGCAGCATAACAAACAAGATGAAAACACGCTGCTCCGGGGCACACTGCTGGGCGAAGCGCAACGCCAGTTGACCCAGAGAGTGGGCATCCTGACCGATCAGGAACAGGGCTACATCAGGGACAGTGTGGCGGCTCACGAACGGACCGCCCAGGCAGCACGCCGGCGGGCCGAACACGAGCTTGCCCAGGCGAATCGTCTCGCGGAGGAAGCGGCCAAACGGGAAGAGGCCGAAAGGGCACGGGCCGAAGCAGCAGACCGTGCGAGACGACGACAACGGGCATTCAGCCTGGCACTGCTCATCCTCCTGCTCGTAGGCTTGTTCGAGGCCTGGCTCTGGCAGAAGGGCTATGATCTCGGTCAGGCTGCTCTCGCAACTCAATCGCTCGTGGGCAGTATCTATGTACCACCCGAGATGACACAGATTCCAGGTGGATCTTTTCAGCAAGGGGATGTCGAGAAGCTCGGCGACGTGTCGCGCAACCCGGTTCGCTCGGTCACGCTCAAGCCCTTTGCCATGGGGCAGTACGAAGTCACGTTTGACGAATACGACGGATTTGCGATCGCGACCGAACGGCGGTTGCCACAAGATCACGGCTGGGGGCGTGGCAAGCGGCCGGTCATCAATGTTTCGTGGGAGGACGCGAAGGCCTATGCTGAGTGGTTGTCCAAGCAAACCGGCAAGCACTATCGATTGCCTACCGAATCGGAATGGGAGTATGCCGCGCGCAGTGGAGCCAAGCAAGAACGATGGGCGGGAACATCTGAGGAATCTGAGCTGAGAGCCTATGCGGTCTTCGCGGAGAACTCTGGAAATCAGACGTTAGTTGTCGGCACTAAGAAGGCCAATGGTTTTAGCCTCTATGACATGAGCGGCAATATGTGGGAATGGGTCGAGGATTGTGGGTATGGAACGTATGAGGGCGCACCGAACGATGGCTCGGCTTGGTTAGAAACACATGAAGGCAATTGCCAATTGCGCGTGCTCCGTGGTGGCTCCTGGAGCGGCACGCCGGTGGACCTGCGTGCTTCCTACCGGAACTGCAGGGGCACCACCGTCTACCGGAACACCGACCTGGGCTTCCGTCTCGTTCAGGACATTCCCTAACCCTTTACGTTTTGCTCTTTTACCCTTTACATCCGATTAATCCGTTCGCCCTGAGCTAGTCGAAGGGCGTGTTTCGTGCAATACGTTCATGGTTCGACAAGCTCACCACGAACGTATTATTCGGGACGGGCCTGTTCCCCAAGCCGTGCAATTCTGTCACGAGCTGTTGTTGTGGCTGATTCTGCAGCTTAATAGGTTCTCACGATCGCGTCGCTTCACGGTAGGTGAGCGGGTCGAAGCCGGGTTGCTTGAGGTGCTGGAGCTATTGGTAGAAACGGCAGGAAAGTTCTTGGGAGGTTTCCTACGGTGTGAACATTTCCTGTAAGACTGCGAGAACGGCTGAGAGGGTGCTTGGAGCGATTCGCCCAACTCTTTTAACCAGGCGCTCGCTATCAACAGTCCGTATCTGGTCTATTGCGACAAACCCACTCCGATCACGGAATCGGCAACGAACACGCCAAAGATAGGCCTTACCTCCTGTGGTCATGGGCGCCACGATAACCGTCCGCAAATGCTGATTGAGCTCATCGGGGGAAATAACGAGGCAGGGTCGTGTTTTTCTGATCTCACTCCCTCGAGTAGGATCGAGTTCAATCAGATACACGTCGCCGCGGGTAGGGGTAGTTGGAGCTATCACCATTTCCACTCTTTCTTATCGAACTGAGTGGGTACCGGGGGATCAAGAAGCTGATCGTCATCGTGCTCCCGCATGCGCCGGGCTGCGTCAGCCCAACCGGCTCGTGGCTGTGATGACCTTGATATCAGAATTCGGCCTGGTTCAGCCTGAAGCTCTACTTCATCTTCAAGCTGGGCTTCTTGGAGCAATATTTTTGGAAGACGGATTCCCCTGGAATTACCGATTCTGACGATATGGGCTTTCATGGTAGGTCTCCAGATGGACATACATTGTAATCACATTTTCTGCCATAAGCAAATGAAGAGTATCTGTCGATGACAGGGGGAGGTGAGCCTCAATAACGAAATGGGAACAATGACACTTATCCGAACAGCTCCATCTGCGCCGGTTGGGAGGATTCAACATTCAAGACTGGTGCAGCTGGGGTGGAGGCTGTGCTGGTCGGTTCAGCTGGTTTGGTGTTCTTGTCTAAGAATTCCTTCAGCTTCTTGAAATCCTCTTTCAACGTGGGAAGCAGATTGCCTTGGTGCAGCGCTGCGGCCGGGTGTAGGAGCGGAAAGAGGACAAACTCTTTCAGGTAGAACGCTTGTGCTTTGACTTTAGTGATCCCGACTTTGCGTTCCAGTAGGGTCTGTGTGGCCCAGTTTCCTAACGTACAGACCAGTGTTGGTTTGATCAATTGGATTTGCTGCAACAGAAACGGTTTGCACGTTTCGACTTCATCCTGTTCAGGATCTCGGTTATTCGGTGGCCGGCACTTGATCACATTCGCAATGTAGATCTGGTCTCGCGAGAGTTCTGCCGATGCCAGCAGATCGTTCAGCAGCTTGCCCGCCGCCCCCACAAATGGCTCGCCCTTCTGATCTTCGTTGAAACCTGGCGCTTCTCCGACAAACATGATACTTGCGTGAGGATTGCCGACGCCGAAGACAACTTGGCTGCGCCCCAACTTCGCCAGTTTGCAGCGCTGGCAATCATGAAGCGAGTCGGCAAGTTCTTGGAGAGGTGCGAGCGTCATCTGCGATCACCGTGAACGAATGGTAGCGGTATCTTAGAAATTGGCGAGTCGGGATGTCAATCACGATCATGAGCGCAAAGAATAGGAGAAGCGGCCATGAAACGTATGAACCTAGCCAGTATGTTGCTGCTGATGTTCTCGACGATGGCGGCTGCGGCCTCCGTGGAACTGGTGGCGTTTGCGGACAAGGATTTCTGTGAGAAGGTGGCCAGACTGTCGGGAGCCCGGTTCCTGTTCGAAAGCCGCCTGTCGCAAACGGTGCAGTGGGAGGCTATTGATCTGAAAGGGGATGGTCCCGCGGTAAGGCGCTGTTCGAGCCTCGACAAGACAATCCTCGATCTGGACAATGATGGACGCAAGGATTTGGTGGTGAAGACCACGTTCTGTATGAAAGGGGATCCGAGTGACAGCCTCTATATCTTTCCAGCCGAGAGCGCTGTCCTAGAAGACACGAGTTGGTTAGATTTGAGTCCTCTCTTGGCGGCTCACGACAAGTTCGAACGGACTGGAGGCGTCTATCCACTGACGGCGCTGGAGTTTGACAAAGGCCAGTCGTCTCCCGCGTTGACGACCACGTTCTCTGTTCACCCGTTCATACTTGATGGCACCACCTATGTGGGACTGACAGATGGTAGGCGAGAGTGGCTCGTGGTGGCGAAGTATAGGGGGAAGGAACGACTTGAAGATGTGTGTTATCTGCGCTCGGCTAATTGAGACGGTAGCCTTTGGCTGAGAGACAGGTGTCCCGCATGGCGTTCATCATGGAAAGGCCATGTAGGGCGCGGGCATGGTCGGCTGGGTTTTGAGGGCCAGGACTAAAGGGGAATGGGGAACTCTGGCTATAGAAGTATTGCTCGTTGGCCAACCTCGCTTTGTACTCGCATTCCATATAGTCCCGCTCGACGTCATAGCGGGTGAGTCCACTTGGGTGACTGCCACGCTCGTACGGACTTGGTGCGCAACCGAACGCCGACAAGAGAAGAATAATCAGAAGGCCTCTGTACGGTATTATCATCAGGAATTGATACCATCTACAGGCAGAGAGATCAATCCGGGTTATCAACACGACCTATGATGGTCTCCACGCATCGACGGCTGCTGATCACTGCGCTTTCAAGATTGGTCGGCCATCCGGTGTCGGTCCAGGCTCCCGCGACGAGCATGTTCCGGATCGGACTCCGCTGCAGGGGGCGGAGCCGTGCCGTTCCCGGTACGAGTGAGAGACTCGCATGGGGTTCTCCAATGATGTTATGAGTGAGGATGTCTTCAGGGCCCATGTTTGAGAACACTCGTAGTAGCTCCCCGATGGCAGTGTGTTTCACCTGGTCATCATTCCCGTTCTCCAGCAAACTGGCCGTGGTGGAAAGCCGACAGACGATTTCCTCAGGTTTAGCCTGTGTGACGGTGAGCTGGTAGAAGGGGTGTCCTGTCAACAAAACGAGTCGCGGTGTTTGAGTCGATGACCGGCACGTTACCTGGACGACGAGCTCACCGAGATCGGTCAGATCCGGCATGTGGGCGAAGTAGGCCAACCGGGTCAATAACCGCTCCGGTAGCAGGGCACGCAACCGTTGATGCGGCAACGCGAGAATGTACCACTGCGCGTGTAATGTCGTGCCGTCGTGCAACCTCACATCTCGCATCCTGTTTTCATCGAAACGGAGCAGTGGAAGGTCTGTCAGCGTACGACACTCTATGCGATCGTGAGGCAGCGATTGTTTCATGGGCGCCAGGAATCTCTCCTCGATGGACCCGGATACAGAGGTGAGCCTGGCATCTGAGGCCTCGCTTAGAAATATGGTCGACAGCAAGTGCACAAAGGTGGCGGCTGAGAGGCGAGCAAGATCGTTTCCCGTCAGCCAATGAGCCAGGCGCCCCCAAACCCGTTCCCGCGCCTCGAGGCTCTGCCCGATTGCGGCGAGCCATTCGTCCGCGTTTCGATTCTCCAGATCAACCGGAAGGGTCTGTGCCTGTTCCCAGATCTGCTCGACGTGTGAGAACAGTCTCCACCGGTCTTGCCAAGCCAGGCCTTGGAAGCTGAAAAGACTCATCATCCATCGAAACGCTCCGGGAAGTCGAGCCGACTGGTAGGACACGTGACGTCCATCAGACAGCCGAAACTCGAGTGGAATAGATTGGTCTAGTCGTGGTGATTCTTGCCGATTCAGCGCGTGAAGAAGTCGGTGGCTTTCTCGGTAGCATCCCAACAGCACCGGTACCGGGTCGGACGGATTGAGCCAGAACCCATCGCGCCATTCGGGGTGATCGAGGAGCGTGACGTGGTAGTGTTCTCGGCGTAAATGATAGGCGACGGTCAGACCGGCTAGACCGGCGCCGAGGATGAGGACGGTTTGTGAGGCTGGAGCGGTCACGAGTAGCGGGAACGGAGCCAAATCCGTAAGGCGATGAGTAACCGTTGTGTGGTGGATAAACTGATCCGCGATCCGAAGACCTGATAGTTTGATCGTTCGATGTGATCCAAAATTCGGCTATAAATGCCACGCATGATTTCTGCGACCGTCAGTGCCCGGCGTTCTGCGGGGGGCAGGGCTTTGAGCGCGGCATCGGCTCGCTGGTAGTAATGGTGGGCGCGGGACGCCTCATATTCCATCAACGCACGGAATTCCGGTGAGTAGTTCTGATTGAGCATGGATTTTTCTGCATAGTTCCACTTCTTCAAGTCTTCGAGGGGAAGGTAAATACGACGTTCCTGGGCATCGGCACCAACGTCGCGAAGAATGTTCGTCAGCTGGAAGGCCATGCCGAGTGCCACCGCGTAGTCTTGTGCCCGGGCGGATGTGACGCCGAAGATGTGCAGACAAATGAGACCGACGACGGAAGCCACGCGGTAACAGTAGAGCGATAGTTCGTCGAAGGTGACGTAGCGATTGTTGAAAAGATCCATCTCGACGCCTTTGATCAACTCTTCAAAGTAGGCTTTAGGGATCCCCATTGATTTCACATGGTGGGCGAGACTCACCATGATCGGTGTTGTCGGGGTCCCTGAATAGGCGGCGTCAAGTTCGTTCCGCCAATGGGCTAGCTCATCTTTTGGGTTGGTCCCGGCAGCTGGTTCGTCCACGGCGCTGTCGATGGCCTTACAAAAGGCATAGACGGTATACATGGCTTCGCGTTTGGTTTTGGGAAGGAAGAGGAATGAATAGTAAAAGTTGCTCCCACTGTTCTTGGTGTAGGCCGTGCAATAGGCCTGTGCTTCAGCGGCCTTCATGACGCGCTGCCTCCAATCAGAATCGAAGCCTCAAGTTTGACGGCGTTGACGGGGTCGATCCCGTGAGCTGGACGTGGATGCAGAATCGAGTCCAGCAATTCGACACCATCGACCAGTCGTGGGCCTGGACGGCTGAAATAGGAAGCGGCATCCACCACGTAGAGATTCGGCCACCGCTCACAGGCCTGTCGCCATGTTTCTTGAGTCGGCCCGCTCTGTCTGAGTTCATTGATGGTGTGATCGACCGAAAAGCCGCAGGGCATGAGGATGACGATATCGGGGTGAGCGGCGTCCACTTCTTGCCATGTCGTTTCGCGCGAGGGGCTATCTGAAGACCCGAGTGCATTATCTCCACCGGCCAAGTCTATCATTTCCGGAACCCAATGCCCTGCCACGTATAATGGGTCAAGCCATTCGAGGCAGGCGACACGAGGACGAGACTGTCTATTCAGGTTCTTCAGCTTGATCCTGTCCAAACGATGCTGAAGCTCCTTAGCGAGGGTCTGTCCATTCTCGGGTCGGTCGACGGCTGCGGCGATCCGCTCAATGTCATGGATCATCTCTTCGAGGGTCGTCGGGCTCAACGTGAGGATTGCAGGGGGAAGGGGAAGAGATGCGACGGCACGCGTGAGTTGGCCTGGGGTGACGGCGCAGACGTGACAGAGCTCTTGAGTCACGATGATATCCGGACGGGCCTGGTGGAATGCCATCTCATTCAGGCGATATAACGAACTCCCCGATGCGACTCGTTCTTTAACCTGCTGATCGATCGCGGCGCTTGTGCTCCGGTGGGTCTCAACGAGAGGTTCAATCATCACCGGAACGTTTCGAATGGAGAGAGGGAAATCGCACTCATGGCTGATACCGACGAGCTGGTCGGCCAAACCGAGTGAAGCGATCACTTCTGTTGCACCGGGAACCAATGAGCAGATTCTCATCATGGTCGTACGCCTATGTCGGCCACAAGCGAGCGCGCACATCCATCAGACGTGTGTCGCGCAAGTTATGGCTGATGGCATCGGCTTCATGTAAGTCTTGTACGGTATGCGTATTGGCCACGGCTAACACTTTCATGCCTGCAGATTTCGCTGCTCGGATACCGGGACGGGAATCTTCAATGACCAAACAAGATGCCGGTGAGAGCAATGCGGTGCCCTGTTGCCGGTTCATTCCGGCCAGCGCATGCACAAACGGCTCAGGATTCGGCTTGCCGTGAGTCACATCTTCGGCGCTGGTAATGTGACAAAACGCCTTTCGGAGCCCGATGTGCTCCAATACCAGCTCAATCTCCACTCGTAATGCGCCTGAGGCGATGGCAACAGGATAGGTTGCGGCCGCTTCTTCAATAAACTCTTTGACGCCTGGGAAAATGACCACATGGTCCTTGATCGAGGCCAAATACGCGGAGGCCTTCTTAGCCATGAGGCTCTCAACGAGCGAGGGGGTCGCTGGGATCTGGTTGACGCGCAGCGCCTCCAGAAAACATCCTCGATCGTCGAATCCGAGATAGGTGGCGTAATAGTCGTCTTCCGTTAAATCGATGTGGATTTCCGCCAGCGTTCGACGCAACCCTTCAAAGTGCAGCGGTTCACTGTCGGCGATCACACCGTCAAAATCGAAGATTACGGCCTGCATGGGGTCCTGAGGCTTGTGATGTGCCATCTCTATGTCGGAAGTATGAACGGGCGGCATTATAGCACAGAGGATGGTGATGCGATGACCATCCTCTGTGTGCGAGCTGTATTCTGGAAACCGAGTGGCTCAGGGTTTCAGTTTCAGCTGGCGTTCGGGCAGCCAGCCTTTGGTGCCGTAGTCGCTGCGTAAGGAGTAGACCCAGCCAGTTTCTTGAAGATCCCCGTCAAGCACGGTCATGACCGTGCCCGGTGGAATGGCTGGCCCTGGCTGAACTCCCTCTGCATCCTTGGCGAGCACGACTTTCTCTCCTGAAGCGACAGGGTTCGGTAGCACGCTGACTCGTTGTCCCTCACCGAACAGCGGAGGCGGCGTATTGGTGATCGGTGCCTCGGAGGCTGGCGGCGGTGTGAGTGTGACGTCTCCCGTGGTCGATGGGCTGGGGACCGTTGGGGCAGAGGGCGGCATCGGAACAGGGGCTGCAGGCGCTATGGCGGCCTGCGGTACCTCGGTCGGTGCGACGGCTGGCGGTGCCGTTGGAGTCGCTTCCATAGGTTGAGGCGGCGGCGCTATTGGTGCAGGCTTGGGCAGCACCGGCTGTTGTGCAACTGGGGTCGGAGCCGGCGGTGTCGATGTCTCGCCGAGCAGCGGCTCGATGTACTCCATGACCATCTCTGGTTCCATCGCGACGTAAGCACCGCCGCCGATCAACACCAGCAACAGCACCCACAAGAGGGGACGTCCGCTCGATTGTTTGGGTGGTTTCTTCGGAGACGGCGAACGGACGGTGGTCGTCTGCTCGAGTTCTTCTTCCGTGAATTCCAGATCCGGTTCAGGTTGGCGAGCAAAGAAGAGGTTCCAAGTCAGAGGACTACCGCCCAACGATGGGCTTCCTGCGAATGCAAACATCGAGCACCTCCCTGCAGCGGACTGCACTGTACAGCCTGAAAAAGTACTTATCATCAAGGGCATAGGCTGTCAATTCTGTATGAATATTCAGCACGGGGCGTTTTCTGAGACGAGGTTAGGCTTAACAGCACTGGACCTGCAAACAGGACAACACGTGACCTTCTCGGCTGTCTGAGCGGTACACCGTCAGCCCTTGGCACCCGAGTTCGTGTGCCAAGGAGAAGGCGGCGGCGACGTCTTTCGTTGTTGCGGTGGGCGGCAAGTTGATCGCTTTTGACACACTGCGCAGCGTTGATTCGTCGAGGCCTCTTGCATGTCGATCGAACCGGAAGGCACAATGTGCCGATCGACGAACATGAAATCCTACCGCGAAGAACTCTGGTTTGAGACAAAGACCAGACGAGCCTATCTGAATATCACGCCACAGATCGAGGCCTTGGTAAAGAAGAGTGGGGTCCGGGAAGGCTTAGTGTTGGTCAATGCAATGCATATTACCGCAAGCGTGTATATTAACGATGATGAGCCTGGTCTGTTGCAGGACTACGATGAATTTCTTGAACGGCTTGCTCCTCATGAAGCACGGTACCGGCACAACAACACGGGTGAAGACAACGGCGACGCGCATCTGAAGCGGCAGGTCATGGGACGGGAAGTCGTCGTTGCCATCACGGAGGGCAAGCTTGACGTTGGTCCATGGGAACAGATTTTCTACGGCGAGTTTGACGGACGGCGTCGCAAGCGCGTGCTGGTGAAGATCATCGGTGACTAGAGCCGGTGTCGATGAGATGACGCTGGGCCTCAGTCACAGGGAGTAAGTAGTGTGGCGATGCTTGCATGGGTATGAAAAGTTTGGCAACATGCGATTCAGAGGTTCTCGCGATCGTCTCTGGCTTGTGCTCTTGTAGGGGGCAGCGATGTTAGTCTGGTCTCGCCCTGATCCGCTCACGCGTGATCTTATCCATCTGATCAACGCCCGTCGTCACGATCACGGTGATACGGATGATGCGATCGATACGCTACAGGCATTTCTGGAGCAGGGACGCGAACATGATCTTCTGACGGTGCTTGCCGCACTCGACGAAGAAATGGCGGAATGGCTGTTCGATCTTGTGGCGGAAGCGAGCTGCACCTTACTGCTGGATGGGCCGAGTGATGAAAAGCCGACCTATGCGACGATTGCGGCATTAGAGCTGCCGCTACAAGCAAATCTCACTGCGCCTCTTAAACTCAAGATCGATCCCATCGCGACGGCTGATCTCCTCCATCGTTATCTCCAGCTTCCTGCCGGGACGGTCGTACGTGTCGAGTCACGGCTCTTGACCGATGCCACATTGGAGATGTTGAATCTCCAAATGCTCCATGATCACCTGGTCACCGTCGCGGATTCACGGCGCGCGCGATCGGTGGCTGCGAGACTTCTTCCTCCGGTTGAGAGCACAGCATTTCTCTTATTCGAATTGATCGGTGCGTCGGACCCGGGGTTGCCTGACTCATGGGAAGATCATCAACGTCGGGAACTGCTCGATGGGTTGGTGAAGCAATGTCCGGAGTTAGCCTGCGCACCTGATACCATCGAGGCGCCGGTCTATGCGGCCTATGCCATGTTTGACGCACAGAATGCGGTGCGGTTGCATCATCTGGCCGATGAGACTGCTGCGGTGTGGAGAGAGCTGGATCCGCTGGTAAGGTCCCGCACCATTGTGCATCTCCATACGCAATGCGGAAATGGGGTGTATATGCCGGTCTGGACCGATCTCTTTGATCCTGAGCTCCCGGAAGAACATGGCCCGGTGTGGACCTCTCCGGATGTCTGGGTGTTTACTGCCGATCTGCCGATCGAGTGGCCGGGTGAGATGCTGACCAACCGGTTACTGGCGGAAGGCTGCACCAGGTTCGAGAATCATATCGTTGAAACTCCGGACAACTGAATTCCTGCCTTTCCCCTTCGATCTACTTGCATCCGCCATTCCCATAAGTGATAGGCTCTGCGCAAAACTCCCGTTTCAGTGATTTTCAAGAGGCTTTATTCTATCCTCAGTTTCATGAAGAAGTCGAAGCCTTCAGACCGATCCGTGAAACCTATTACTATCGTCGTCACAGTCGGCGGATTGAGCTTGGTCTGGGCCATCGTATGGGCGAATTTGCCATCGAAAGAAGAGCTGGTGTCGGCTCAATCAGAGGCATCCTCGGTTCAAGCTTCGCGTGCCCCGGCTCTCGACCTCTCGATTCCCGGTGTACCCAGTCGGCCGATGACAAACTCGGTTGGCACCGGACAGGCAGCACCAGTGAAGACTCTGGGGGGATTATCTGTTCCGCTCGATAGCCGTGCCAGGAAGATTGCGGAAGTGAAGTGTGATGCGGAGATCCAACAGTATTGTCCCGATTCCCTTGCTGGAGAAGACCGTCGAAGCTGCGTGATGCAGCGTCTCAAGCGGTTAGACGCCACCTGTCAACAGATCGTGCAGCAGCGCTTAGTGCGTTGGAAACAAGCCGAGGGGTATAAGGTGGCCTGTGTCGTCGATGTAAGGCGGTTTTGCCGTACGGTGCCGGCTGCAGATGGTCGTGTCTTACAATGCCTACAAGAACATGAACAGGATCTCTCAGAAGGCTGCTATCAAAGCCTGCCCAAAGGACGGCTTCAAACCAGGAACTAACGGCATCTCACGTGCTTCTTCTAGCGTCGACACCGTCAGGCAGCCAAGCCTGCGACGCAAGAACGGAGCTCCGTGGCGAACTCGCTGGCACGGCGATACCGATGGACTGGGTCTTTATGGAGTGCACGATCCAAGATAGCCTTGAGGAGGGGAGGCATGTCGGGTCTGATGGCTTTGAGGCTGGGATGGGGGTTATGAGCGATCGCAAACAGCAAAGCCGACACATTGTCCGCCATAAACGGTGGACGGCCGGTGAGGAGTTCAAACATGACGACGCCTAGGGAGAAGATATCGGACCGGCCATCTACCTTCTTCCCGGCGATCTGCTCTGGCGACATGTAGGTTGGTGTTCCCATCACGATATTGGTCTGTGTTTTTGAGAAGGTCGCCATCTTAGCGATGCCGAAGTCCATGATCTTTACAACGTTGTCGTTGGTGACCATGATGTTGGCTGGTTTGATGTCGCGATGCACGACACCTTGTTGGTGGGCATAGTCCATGGCCTCCGCAACGGTCGCCAGAATCGATAACATTTTTGGGAACGGCATCAGATTCGGCTTTCTCGACCACTCCTTCAGTGTCGTCCCTTGAAGGAGCTCCATTGCAATATATCCAAGGTCCTGCTCCTCTCCAGCATCAAAAATCGTCACGATGTTTGGATGGGACAACCGTCCGGTGGATTCGGCTTCTCGGAAGAATCTTGCCTTCACTTCCTGGAGTTTATCGGTATCGTCGATGGCATCGAGCTGCATCGTTTTGATGGCCACGAACCGTTGGATCGTTGGATCTTTGCCCAAGTACACCACGCCCATGGAACCGCGTCCCAGCTCCTTCAAGACCTTATAGCGGCCCAGCATGGCAGGAGGTTCGCTGGGCGCATTTGGCAGGCCAGTCGACTGTTCTTGTTCTCGGCTCTCTTCCGCTGCATGGACGTCGTGCGTTTCCTCGATTAGCGTCGTCGCGTCGGTGCGGCCGGTCGATGCAGATGGTTTCGAGAAGAATCTCTGGAGTGCATCAAGACTCATCAGCCAGGCGATCGTGATCCAGAGGCCGGTGAGTGTCAGGATGACGACCTGCGCGACCGTATAGCGTGTGGAGCCGACGTGGACGATCAAAGACTGTCCCAACGCCCGAAGGGTCTTGTCTGCCGCGATCACCATGAGCAGTGTCGTGACAGGGAGCACCAGCCGTCGTAAGAAAGAGAATCCACGGCCATTGTCGGGCATCTGTCGGAAGGCGCGCAGACACAACCATCCAAGCATGGCCAATCCGGTAGTTCCGATGAGAAGGCGAATGGTCTGGCCGCTGCTAAGCCCGAACAGTGTGAAAGGGATCGACTGTATGCCGGGCAGATTGCTTACAAGCGGACCGGCAAAGAGCGCGATAAACGCAGCGAGAAGATATTGGAGAGCCCAACTCGATGGGTAGGTCATGGATGAGACGATCCGGAAGACTTCCAAAGTCTAGCGGATACCGACGGAGAGTCAACGGATCGGAGAAAATATGCGGGGAGGGCGTCTCACCCGTGAGCGACCTTCTCCTTCATTTTTGGAAGCAGCGTAGTGGGGATATGGAGCGACCCCTTGCCGATGCCGACTTCAATGTCGGGTTTGGTGAGACCGTGAAAATCGCTTCCACCGGTGACCAGGAGACCAAGTTGTTGAGCAAGGCTGAGATACTCTCGAGTCTGCCGCGCCGCGTGGGTGCTGTAGTAGACTTCCACGCCATCGAGTCCGTCCGCTTTGAGCCGGCGAACCAATTCAGTAAGCGGCTGATCCGTTAGTTTCACCCACGTCGGATGGGCCAGGACGGCGAGTCCATGGGCTTCCTTGATCCAGCGAATGGCGTCGGCTGGGCTCGGGAGTTCGCGAGGAACGTACGCGGCTTTACGGTCGCCAAGAAACCGGTCGAACGCCTCTTTGGCCGAGGTGACGACTCCCTTGTTCATGAGGGCCCTGGCAATATGCGGTCTACCGACCGAGTCACTGCCTGCGAGTGCGCGGACTTCATCGTAGGTGATATCGATGCCCAGACTCCGTAACCGCTCGATGATCTGTGGATTGCGATGGTGGCGACTATCTCGCAAACTCTTGAATCGTTGGTTCAAGGCGTTGTCCTGCCAATCGAAAAAGTATCCAAGAATATGGAGCTCGGAGCTTCCCATGAGCGAGCTAATCTCCACTCCCGGAATGATCTCGATCCCATATTGTTCACCCGCTGCGATGGCTTCTGGAATGCCGCTCGTGGTGTCATGATCGGTAATCGCCAGGGTGGTGACTCCAGCCTGGTGTGCCAGTCCGATCACCTCCGCTGGGGTGCAGCTTCCATCAGAGTGGGTGGTGTGGAGATGGAGGTCTAAACGGCTCATGTCAACGGTCCAGTGGATAGCGGCTTCTGCGCGACAAGCTGTGCGGTGTAGACCGATTTTGCATCCTGATCAGCGTTGTGCGGTCCTTCATTGTAATAAAGAACGCGAAGATCAGATATGAGTCTGATGAGCTCATTGTGCAGAAGGCAGAATTCATGGCGTCTCGGATGCTGATATCGGAGGTGATTATCGATCAGGAAGGTTTCGTATAGCAAGAGACCACCGGGCTTCAGTGCATCGATGATGTGGGGGAAAAGTGGACGAGTCAGGTAAAAGAAGACGAGAATGACATCGTAGGCGCTTTGCCCGAGATTCGGTTTCTGCGGCGGAAGCGGTTCCAGATCGACCGTTCGTGTTGTGATCTCTGTGAGGTTTCGCGCATGAGCGGCTGAAGACAGTTGTGTGAGGGCGTGGCTGTCTCGGTCCACGGCCTCAACTTGGTAGCCCAATGAAGCCAAGCATAGTGTATGTCGCCCTGCACCGGCTGCGACATCGAGGACTTTGCCTGTCGTAGGAAGACGAGGAAGCTGTTGGATAAGAAAGCTGGCTGGGCGAGGCTCCGCTCCGATCAATCGCTGTGCAAGCCTGGTGCGCTCCACGGTAATACCCATCGATCTGGTGACTTGGGGAATAGGAGGGTGGAGTTTCCTCAACCAGAGCTTGATCCGATCCACACGAAATTCATCAAAGAGCGTGGCCACGAAACGCTCGGCTAGCGTTTCCAGTAGTCGAGACTCGTGGCTCGTTCCCAGCTCGACCACTCGTTCTGCGACCATGGCGTAGTCGACCGTATGTCGCAGGTCGTCCGATCGTCCAGCAGACTCGAACTGACAATCAAGTTCCAGATCGACCGCCAACGGCTGTGGCCGCGCTCGTTCATCAGGCGTCACGCCGCAGCGACCGCGAAACTCCAGTTGTTCGATGACGATCTGACTGACCACGGAGGCATTGTCGAAGATCGTCTTTGGGCCTGTCAAGCGAAGTGCCATCGAGGGAAGTGCGGAAGCTTGCCAGAACGTTCTTGAGCGGACGAGTTACACGAAATATCGGCTGGTGTCGAATTTGTGCTCGGTATTGTCGATCAACCGGACGATGCTGTGCCGGTAGTCACCGGTGTCGTCTTTCTCAGTCAGATCGAGCTCTCGTCCGTTGTCGACGGAATTGCCTTGCGCATCGGCGATGACCTTGACCACCGGGCGCTCGCTGTCGGTCTTGTCGGCAGCCGGTTGGAGCACAACGGCAAATTCTTCAGAATCGAGGACGACCAAGCTTCCGATAGGAATAATGCCCACACAATTGACGAAAAGCTTGAGCAGGGTCGAGTCAAAACTCTTTCCGGACTTGCCGGACATGATGCTCAAGACTTTCGAGGGGGACATCGGTTCACGGCGATAAACCCGCGAGGACGTCATTGCGTCGTAGCAGTCTGCAATCGTCAGAATGCGACCGGTCAGCGAGAGTTTCCACGGTGTCTTGAGCTTGGGATATCCTGAATAGTCCAGATTCATATGGTGTTCGAACGATGCGGCGGCCATCCGGGCAGGGAGATTGGTAATCCCCCGCAACTGAGTCAAGCTGAGAACCCCTTCTACGGGATGATTCCGCATGGCTGTCCATTCATCTTCCGTAAACTCTCCTGGCTTGTTGAGGACTTCGAGAGGAATATTCGATTTTCCCATATCGTGAAACAGAGCAGCCAGTCCGAGATTGGCCAACTCGACTTTGGGATATCCCGCTCTGTTTGCAAGCGCGATCGAGAGGAGTGCGACGTTGACGGAATGATTATGGGTGTATTGATCATGACAGCGGAGCGTGGTGAGTCCCAACAGGACGGGCTCGTCTTGCATCATCAAATCGACGATATCTTGGATCGCCCGTTTGGCATGTTTGAAACTGAGGCCCTTGCCCTCACGAACAGAGTGAGTCAGGTTGCCGACCGCGTCGGAGGCCTTCCCATAGGCCGCTTTCGACCGGGCTTTGTGCCGCAACTTGGAGTTTCCGTCGCCAGCCAGATCTTCCCTCAGATTCAGTTGCCGGGGATCGTTGATTTCGATGGTCGTGACACCGAGGGTTTTGAGTTCTGCCCTGAAGTCATCGATCGATTTGGTGGTTGAGTCAAGGCTGACGAAGACATGGGCAAACTCGCGAATATCCTTGGACGAGGTCGATGGGGAAAACGTCAGGCCACCGATTCTCCACTTTCGTAAAAAGTCGATGATGCTCGACACCACCAGCATTTGCTGCGAGGTCACCTTCAAATGCTGCTTGCCAAGGAATAGAAAATCATCCTGCAGCCACACCGTGATCGGCTGATCATGAGCGAGTGTCTCGATAAGGGTCAGCATCGCCTCGACAGGCTTGTCGAGGGCCGCATTGGCACGGCCATGAATCTTCGACGTTTTGATCAGGGTATTGAGCTGCGTAATGAGCTGAAAGCCCAACATCACCAGCTGTTGGCCAAGGATATCGTCGGCCTCCGAGCCCTGTCCGATCTTCTGAGAGAGAGACTTTTCGTGTGTGAGAATTGGTTGGAGGGTATCGGTTTTCGATGGGGGCTGGAGCGATGGTGCTTTCGGTGTGTTCACGAGTCGATGCTCCTACCGGGTGGCCCTGGTGAAGGATTACCGCGATGTTGCCGTTGGGCTTGCGACAAGGCTGTGGCACAGGCTTGCCGCACTGCGGCGTTTCCTTTTTTCGCTCCGACGGTGAGGGAGGCGATGGCTGTGGGCGTCGCTAGTTTTCCGAGTGTTTCTGCACCTAAGACCGCCAATTCCTCTTTCTTTTTCCGTTTCGTCCAGACCCATTCGGTCATGAGGCCTTCCCAATAGGGGACGGCTTCATCACCACACGTTTCTCTCATGGCGTGAAAAATAGCGCGGCGTTCGCTGATCGGCAGATCCAGGAAACCATCGTCGGCGATCATCGGTTTCCAGTTGTCGAAGGGCACGGTATATTGTCCAGACATGAGCAGCTTCACGGCTGCAATCCTGACACCCTCATCCGCATCGTTGAGACAGGTGACGAGTTTTGAACCATTCCCGCTCGGACGGAAGAGTCCAATGGCTCGCAGAACCTCCTTGCGGATTCGTGCGTCTTTGTGCCGCATCAGCTTTTCAATCGGTTCTATCAGCTTCGGGTCATCCCACTTGATGAGAATCGATAAGAGGTTGCGAACATATATCGGTCGGCGGTCGAGCAGGCCTTTCAGCAGCGGCTCAGGCTGTTCCTTGGCCAACACACCGAGCACCTCCGCGACGATGGCTTGGTGATTCGATGATTCGAGGCTTGCCAAGAGCGTGCAGAGGGCTGGAACTGCATCGGGTGTCATTAAAAGCAAGATCGTCGACAGCCCTTCGGTGTTCGCATTGGCGGTTCCGTTGAGATAGAGCTCGATGTTCTTAATCCGTTCCGATCGGCTGAGTCCGTTGAAGACCGACGTCAATTGTTGTTTGTGTTCATCGCTGAGGTCCGGGCGGACGGCGTCCGATTCATGGAGCAAGCCCAACACGTTCTCCAAAACGGTCCATTCTCCTTGACGCAAGAGCGAGTCGACGATGTTGCTCCAAAGCGAGAACAGCTTTGTGAGTAGGGCGGAGGAGCGTTCGGAAGCAAGAATAGCCGTCAGCATGTCGAAGATATACATCACGTTATCTTGCTTGCTCTCTGCTTCAATCTCCTTGGCCAGTGCCTCAAGCTCTTCGTCCGTGACCTCGTAGCCCGCAAGTCCGGATTGAAAGCGACTACTGGCGTTTCCGCTGCCTCCGCTCTTGGGATCGGCTGACTCGCCGGATCGCTTCTTGCGAGCCATCTCTCGATCCAACAACTCGCGGAGCGTCGAATCCGACGAGCTCATACTTCCATCGAGACGAAGAAAACCATCGTTATTCGCTGATGAATTGGATAGATCTTCAGCCGTCACGATCGTAATGGTCGAGAGATTGCGAGCCCAGATGCGTGTGACAATATCGTCGTCATCTTCGTCTGAGGTCGAGGTCCCCCACAGCGCACCCAAAAAGAAAAATAAGTCCTCGCGGGTAAGATCTTGGAAGAGAGCCAGTTCTCGAACACCATCGGCGTAGAGTTTGAAGGCGATGTTCTCGCTTCCTCCCTCCTTTTCGGCTTCGTAGACGACGCAGTCTTTACAGAGCAATTCGTTCCGTTGAACCAGGACGGACAATCTCGAGTAGGTGGACAGGTGGGTGCTGATCTCGTCGAAGAGCTGTTGGGAGAATTTTTGGGCGACGGGGTTGGTCGAGCCGTAGGTCCGATTGGATTTTGCCGTTTTGTCTAATAATTTGAGGACCCGTTTGATGGAGACGATTTCCGGGTCTTCCGCCGCCCGTGCAGACATCGCGGCCGCGATCATCTCCTGTGTAGACTTCAGCTGCGTCGACATACATAAGACGTACCGGCAGTTCAATGATCCGTCAAGAAAATCACCATTCTCCAGCAGGGTCGAAACGCACTGGCTGCGGTCATGGCAGCTTGTGTCGAGCGAGACCAACCAGTAAGATTCATCGGCATCAGCGGTATCTGAGAAGACGCTGGGCCTACAGGTGGTGGATATGAATCGATCAACGCTGGTGATTTGCTTCGGGGATAGTTTGACTGCCGGGTTTCAGTCCCCGACCAGGGACAATCCGACTGGAGCAGAGACTCCCTACGGGAGGTTTCTCCAGTCGTCTTTGGGTGATGCGGCAGAGGTTCGAACGAGTGGAATATGCGGAGAATCGACGAGTGAGATGGTCATGCGGTTTCAGCGCGACGTCCTCAGGCATGCACCGGCCTATGTGCCTCTGCTTGGAGGAACGAATGATTTGGGATGGAACACGTCTCCATCGGACATCATACGCAATTTGGTCAAGATGTATGAACAAACTCTTGCGATGGGCAGCCTACCGATTCCAATGACCATTCCGTCAATCCGCGTAGAGGATGGTTTGGAAAGTGGTGAAGGACGGGAGTGGATTGCTGGACTTCTTGCCAAGCGACACGAACTAAACCGACTCATCCGGGACTATGCTGACTCGAAGGGCATCGGGCACGTCGATCTGTTCACCGCCACTGCCGAGCCGGAGAGCGGCCAGTTGGCGGCGATCTATTCGAACGACGGGATTCATCTGACCACGGCCGGATATCAATTGTTCGCCAACATGGTCGCTCAGATTCTACAACCGCTAGTGGCTCGATCCACATCGACATGAGTACCATTCTTCAAGCTGTGACCGATCGAGAGTTTGATCGAGTGGTCGGGGGCATGATGGTCCCAGTCTTGGTTGAGTTCTGGAAGCCGGGGTGTGGCCATTGTCAGGTCTTGATGAGAGGACTGGAACAGTTACAGAAGGAATGCGGCGATCAGGTGCATGTGTTGACCATGGATGTCGATGAGAATTTTCAGATTCCTGCTGAGTTGGAAGTCGTGTCGCTCCCAGCCCTCGCGTTCTATCGAAACGGTGAATTTATAAAATTCATTGGGGGAATTGGGAAGAAGAACGAGATCCTGAAGCAGATAGCAGAATTGTGAGACCCCGCTGAGGAGATCCAACTCAAGAACCCCCGTCACGTCGGTTCCCGACGAATCCTGACCTACCATGGTGCCAGTTGTTCCGTTCGAATCGATTACAGGCTCTTGAGAAACTCGATCAGGTCAAGCCGTTCTTGACGGCTAAGTCCTCGTCCCAGGACGCCTGGGCCAGGCGGTCCATCTTTAAATTCGTGACCGGTGTTCAGGTTGCCGGGGATAGAGGTGTCAAGCCGGAAGGTTCCTCGCGTACATTCCGTGCGATACCCGATGTGTATTGGGTCATACTCGCGATCTCCCAGGCAGAAGGCCTTCGGCCGCTCTGCAACAGGCGAAAGTAGAGCATACATTGTGGGGACCGAGCCGTTGTGAAGAAACGGGGCGGTCGCCCAGATCCCGTTGAGCGGCCGTGCCTTGTAAATGTTCTTGGTCTGGAGGAGATTCGGACGGTAGCCGTTCATGCGGACTCGATCGGCGGCCGAGATGTGGTGTTCGTCGTACCAGGCTGTGGTTGCTTTATCGACAACCGCGGCGAGCATCTGCCCAAACGTTCCGTCGACGAGAGCCCTATTGTCGTTCCGTGTTCCAGGAATACCCAGATAGGAGGGAAGCGTGACTCGACGTTCTCCTAAGAGTTTGGCTTGACCCGGATCGGTCCCGATCTCTGCGACTGGAATTTCGACCAAATCGAGATATCGCTCGCCGGCAGCATTCGGCTGCTGCCAGCGTTGATGTGTCCAGAAGGCATCCTCATTCACAGGTGAGAGGTGGCAGCTCTGACACAACTCCTGATACAGAGCCCGACCGCGCTTCGTGCGCTCTTGGTCGATGCTTCCCAGAATGTCCTCCGGCCAAACGGGCGCGCGGAGGCCTTTGAAGCCAGGCGTTCCGGAATGCGGATTCTTGCCGGCCAGCAATTGTTCGATCTCATGGAGTTCGTGAATGTCGACTGTGGACTTGTACAGCGGCTGTGTAGGATTGATGAGATTGATCTTGGCGCCAACGCCTAGCGCTTCGCCTGCGTTGCGGAACATCGGCTGTAGAATCGACGCGTCATATTCGACCCATGTAAACCAATAGGTATCCCAAATGTGCGGGAAGTTGACCGGCGCATTGTTGCCGGCCAGATTGACTCTGGCATCAAACCCAGGCGCACCCAGTAGATCGGTGAAAAACACCTGTGTGCCGATTCGATTAATGGCGTCCAACCGAGCAAAGCCCTCTTCGACGTTCTGATGGGCTACGGTGTCGGTGATCGTCTTGAGCTGTTGGATGCGGGCAAGCAGAGCTTTCAGTTGGCCTTGGAGCTGTGCGGCTTGTTCAGCCGTGTGGTCCTCACTCAGGACTCGCCTTGCGAATCGCCTGAATCGACCAGGTACGGTGTCGGTCTGGGCTAAGGCCAGGCCGAGCGCATGACGAAACGTGCCAAGGTCGGTCATTGCAGGCGCCCCATCAATCCGGAGGCTGGTGCCGCGGTATTCGATCTGCCCCGTGTGACACGCCGCGCAGGTAAATCCAAGCTGGTCTGGTTGCATCGCGCCGGTGACTGGATCTTGAGCAGCGGGCAGCTTGCTGAACCCGACCGGTAACCCATCCGGGTTTCCTAAAAACGAGAGATAGTTGTCGTGATGCGTCGTACGGGTTCCCACCTGTTGGGGACTGGGGATAAAGCCGTATCGACTCAAATAGCCTCGATCCGAGAATAGGCCTGGGAGACTCAGGAGAGAAAGTTCAGGTTGTTCGAGTGCCAAGAACCACTTGTAGGGAACTGGAAGGGTTGCAGTGCCTTGAGAGATGTGATGAAACCAGAACCGTTCATCACGGGACCATCCCTGCTCGAGCCAGCGGACTTCCTGCACGGGGGGATTCATGGGAATATCCGGTACAAACACTGTAGGCATGGAACAACCGATGATCGACGTGAGTGCCAAGCCTGTGAATACAGAATACGTTCTCATCTGGTCTCCTCTCCGCACGGCCAAGACGCTCTTCCGCTCCTCAGCGGGGATGGAGCAAGGAGTAGGCCAGGATGGTTCTACGTGGAGTGGTTTTGATATCAAAGTGTTGTGAGGACTTGAGAGGAGAGGGAACCCAGGGGGTGAATCCTTTTCGATAATTCAGTGTATCGAGATGGATACGGTGGGACGAGGTGGTCGAGGATTTCCTGACATGGTCTAGCCGCGTGATGAAGGAGGCTAGAGCACCCGCCAGGTGCGGCCGTCATTTTGGATGAGGCGGTCGGCTTCGACCGGTCCCCAGGTGCCGGCTTGATATTCGGGAAGCCAGCGTTGGCCGGATTTTTCCCAGGCTTCGAGGATTTGGGTGATCCAGGCCCAGGAGGCCTCGACGGCGTCACGCCGCATGAAGCGGGAGGCGTCTCCTGCCATCACGTCGAGCAAGAGGCGCTCGTACGCCTCTGGTGATGGTCGACCGAACACCTCCCCGTACTGGAAATCCATTTCAACCGGATGCGTCTGAGCGCGGGTTCCTGGCACGCGAGAGACGATGCGGAACGAGAGCCCTTCTTCCGGCTGAATCTTCAACGCTAGGACGTTCGGGGCTTGAGGATTTTGTGCATTGGCATTGAAGAGGATCTGCGGGATCTCTTTAAATTGCACGGCGACCTCACTAGCTCGTAGCGGCAACGCTTTCCCCGTCCGCAAATAAAAGGGAACTCCGGACCAACGCCAGTTTTCTACGAAACATTTTACGGCCACGTAGGTCTCGGTCGTGGAATCGGGCTTGACGCCTTTCTCACGTCGATAGCCGGGGACCGGTGTGTCGTGGACCTTCCCTTCCGTGTACTGGGCGCGCACGGTGCACTTCTCCACATCTTTCACTGTAATGGGCCGCAAGCAGCGCAGCACTTCCATCTTGGCGTTTCGCACGACGTCCGGATCGAGGGAGTAGGGCGGTTCCATTGCAACGAGGCAGAGCAACTGCAGCAAATGATTTTGAATCATGTCGCGTAACGCACCGGCTTCTTCGTAATAGCTGGCTCTGGTGCCGACGCCTTCCGCTTCGCTCACCGTAATTTGGACATGGTCGACATATTTGTGGTTCCAGATCGGCTCGAAAATGCTGTTGGCAAAGCGTACGACCATGAGGTTTTGAACGGTTTCTTTCCCCAGGTAGTGATCGATCCGGAAAATCTGTGATTCGTCGAAGACGCGGCCTGTGACCTCGTTGATGGCTTTGGCACTAGTCAGGTCCCGACCGACTGGTTTCTCTACGATGATGCGGGTATAGGGGGAGCGAGCGCCTGGGGTGCCTGCCAAACCGGAGTGGGCGAGGCCTTCGCAGACGGCGGTAAACGAACTGGGGGGAATACTGAGATAGAAAATACGATTGCCCGGGAGCTTGAATTTCTGCTCGAGTTCTTCAGCTCGCGCGTTAAGGCGCGCATAGGTTTGAGGGTCGTCGTTTTCCCCAGACAGATAGAACAGGTGTTCGGAAAACCTGTTCCACGTGTCGTCGATCAAAGCCTGCCTGGAATGCTTGACGACTCCTTCGCGGACCGTGGCGCGAAACTCTTCGTCGCTCATAGAGGTTCGACCTAGCCCCAAGACCAGATAGTTTGAAGGGAGGAGACCGTCGAGGAGGAGGTTGTAGACGGCAGGAATGAGACGTCGTTTGGCGAGGTCTCCAGATCCTCCAAAAATGACAAGTGTGCAAGGCTCCACAGGAGGAAGGGTTTCCTTTGCAGGGCTAATATCGATCCGTTGACTTGTCGTCGGCCAAGCGCCATGTGATCGAACAAGTCCCCTGCAGATTATTCTGATTCGAGCGTCACCGCCGTACGGCGTGACCTCCGAAGGCATTCCGGAGAGCCGCCAGCATCTTTTCTGCAAACGATTCGTCTTGCCGTGAGCGAAACCGAGTAAACAGGGCCGTGGTTAAGGTCGGAACCGGCACATCCTTCTCGATGGCGTCGGCAATCATCCAGCGGCCCTCGCCGGAATCTTGGACATAGCCTTTCAGGTGCTCCAGTTTGGGGTCTTGTTTGAGTGCGCCTGCGGCGAGCTCCAGGAGCCAGGATCGGACAACGCTCCCATGCATCCAGAGGTCGGCGACTCGTGCTAAGTCCAGTTTGTACTCGCTCTTCGCCATCAACTCAAACCCTTCCGCATAGCCCTGCATCATGCTGTACTCAATGCCGTTGTGGACCATCTTGACATAGTGTCCGGCACCGACGCCTCCGACGTGGGCCCAGCCGTTTTCCGGAGCGAGAGTCTTGAAGACCGGGGCAAGCCGCTGGACGACCGATTCTTCGCCGCCGATCATCAGGCAGTATCCGATCGTCAGCCCCCAAATGCCGCCGCTGGTCCCGGCGTCCACATAGTGCAGACCCTTGTTCTTGAGCTCGGCGGCACGCCGCACATCGTCGTGAAACCGAGTATTTCCTCCGTCAATGATGGTGTCACCGGGGCTCAACAGCGCAGCAACGGACGACACGGTTTCTTCCGTGGGTGCGCCCGACGGAACCATGATCCAAACGGCACGTGGTGCGCTGAGCTTACTCACGAGGTCGGCAAGGGATGACGATCCGACACATCCGTGGCCTTCACCCTGTTGAATCAGCTCGGTGGATCGATCATAGACGACCAGGCGATGCTGATCGCGCCGCAGACGGATGACCATGTTCATGCCCATTTTGCCTAAGCCGACAAATCCCAGTTCCATAAGCGCTCCTTCGTATGAATGATGGTCGCTGAAGATCCGGTGCTCGTTGAGTACTGTACGGGCAGGCTCGGTTTCGCACAAGTTGAAAACGAAATACGCTCCGTATGCAGAGGCAACCGGTGGCGTGCATCCCCGTGATCAGTCGATCCGAGCAGGATTCGGGACATCCTTAAAGAGGAGATCGGCAAATTGCCTGGCAAAGTTGAGCTTGTCGGGGAGGGTCGTCGCTGTGAGGAATTGCCCAGCGAGGTCTGCAAGTGCCGGTTCACGTGAAAACATGAATCGATGGATATCCACCGGTGCGACCAACCAAAACCCTCTCAGACGAAAGAATGCCGAGATGCAATCTTCATAGAATAATGTCAAGAGGTAGTAGGCGGTTCCAGGTTTCTCTGCAAGATCCTGGGCTTTTCCGAGCTGGTGATAGCATTGGGCCTTGAGCCGAATCTGTTCATTGATGGAAGCCTGCTGCGGTCCTTGACGGAACCGCTGGTGCACTTTTTCGAGGAGTGTGGCGCAGATACCGTCGTGGTCGTAGAGAATCCGACCCTTTCGAAGCAGGGAGGGAAGCCGGAGGGAATAGGCGAGATCGTCTTCCACGGACTGGTACCCATGATAGCGAATATCCGCAAGTCGTTCGCCGACTCGGAGGATTTCGTGGTGGTCGGCCTCGCCCTTTACAAGGGCGATCACATCGATGTCGCTGTGTGGCGTGATCGCCTTCCGTGCGCCTGATCCGACGAGGAGGACCCCTACCAAATCACCGCCTCGTCGGCCTTTCACATGTCGCAACACGACCTCGAGGTTGTCCTCAAATCCAGGTGGTGGAGGAAGTTCGGGCTGTTCCGGCGGTTCAGGGACCTCCAGCAGCTCTGCATTCAGTTCTTCCCGAGAGGGGGAGCTTATCGCGGTATCTGAGTCCATGACAGTCTCGGCATGATCATTATCACAGGTTCTGAATATCCCCTGATGGCGAAGGACAGATTCCCAATCTGGCTCGTTGTTGAGATGACGCCAGATGAACAGGAGCAGAAATCAGTCGCTGACATCTTCTTCCGGCATTCTATGGATAGAGGAGGAAGCTGTCAATGTGGAAGGGTCACCGCGAGAGGACTTTGGTAAAGATGCCGGCGGCTTCGTCGATCTGTTTCGCGGCGATGTTCAGATGGGTCACCGCTCGGTACGTGTTTCCACCCAGCGCATTGATGAGGACGCCCTGCTCTTTGAGCGCAGTCACCAGCTCAGTGGACGTGCGGCGCTCGTCGATGATGTCAAAAATGATAATATTGGTCTCCACGTGCTGAGGGACAATTTGGATCGTGGGAATTTGTTGCAGCAGGCGTGCAAGTTTCTTCGCATGTTCATGGTCGGTCTTCAGACGGGGGACATGCCGCTCGAGCGCGTAGATCCCGGCGGCGGCGATGATGCCGGCCTGGCGCATGGCGCCGCCATACATCCGACGGAAGCGGCGCGCGCGATCGATGACCTGTTGGTCGTTTGAGAGCAAGAGGGATCCGACCGGAGCCCCGAGGCCTTTCGATAAACAGATCGACACGGTTTCAAAGTGTTGGGCATACACCGTCGGCGGCAGCGTCGTGGCGGCGACGGCGTTGAACAGCCGTGCTCCGTCGAGGTGCATGGGGATTCCATGCCGGACGGCGATGGCACGGATTCGCTCGATGGTGGAGAGCGGATAAATCGTGCCGCCTCCGGCGTTATGTGTGTTCTCAAGGCAAATGAGCGCTGTCGTGACGTTGTGGGGATCGTTCGGTCGAATAGCCGCTTCGACCTGCTCTGCAGACATGACGCCGCGCTCACCGTAGATCCAATGGAGTTGCACGCCCGCCAACGCGCCCGCAGCCCCTTGCTCGTAACGGACGATGTGACTCTTGCTGTCCACGATAATTTCCTGTCCCGGCTGGGTCTGTGATCGGATGGCGAGTTGATTCGCCATCGTGCCGGACGGGACGAAGAGTGCGAAACGCTTGCCGAGCATGTTCGCTGCCATATCCTGAAGACGATTGACGGTGGGGTCTTCTCCATAGACGTCATCACCGACCTCGGCACGCGCCATGGCTTTCCGCATCTCGTCCGTTGGTTTGGTGACGGTGTCGCTCCGAAGGTCGATCATGCGTGCTCCCTCCAGGGAATTCCCCATGGTTTCGGCATTCTAGCAGATAGAGTACGTACAGGCGAAACGATAACTGATACAGTGCTGAGGCATGGCCGAATCTGATACACCACGTCTGACTCGCTGCGCCGAGTGGCTCGGAGCTGAACGGGAAGAGCTTGTTCCCTTGGCCTGGGCGTTCGCCTATTTTTTCTGTCTCCTCTGCGGGTATTCCATTCTCCGTCCCGTTCGTGACGAAATGGCTATTGAAGGGGGGTTGCACAATCTTCCCTGGATGATGTCCGGAACCTTCCTGACCATGCTCTGCGTCACGCCGCTGTTCGGATGGCTGTCGGCGCGCTGTTCACGCTATCGGCTGCTGTTGACCGTCTACACCTTTTTCATCACCAATCTGGCGGCCTTCTATGTGGTCATGACGAGTCAGGTGTCACCGGAGTGGGTGGCCCGTGGATTTTTTGTCTGGTTGTCGGTCTTCAATCTGTTCATCGTGTCGATCTTCTGGAGTTTCATGGCCGATTTGTTTACCCCGGAGCAGGGTGCCAGGCTGTTCGGAGTCATCGCGGCAGGTGGAAGCAGCGGGGCTCTGGTCGGCCCGCTCCTGACGGCGGGTCTCACCTTCATAGCTTCGGTTCCTGTGCTCATGTTGGCGTCAGCGGTCTTTCTGTCCCTCTGCGTGGGTTGCATCTACCGGCTTGAACAATGGGGGCGTGGACGGTCCGACCATCATCGGCCCCAAGCGGGTGACCCGCTTGGGGGAGGGTTCCTTGCCGGGATTCGCCTGACCTTCTCCTCGCCGTATTTGCTCGGAATCTGCGGCTACCTGAGTCTTCTCACCATGACCGCTACGTTCCTGTATCTTGAGCAAACGCGCTTGGTCTCCGACTATCTCGACCAGCCGGAGGCCCGCACGCGGCTCTTTTCTTCGCTGGATTTTACAACCAATCTACTCACGTGGTTGACGCAGGTCTTCATCACAAGACGACTGGTCAGCCGATTCGGGTTAATCGCGCCGCTGCTGTTTCTTCCGCTCGTCAGTCTGATCGGATTTGCGGGAATCGCCTTGTGGCCGACCCTTGCGGTCTATGTTGTGTTTTCGGTGTTGCGCCGAATGGGAGAGTACGCGCTCTCAAAACCGGCACGCGAAGTGCTGTTCACGGTCGTCAGTCGTGAAGAAAAGTACAAAGCGAAGAACTTCATCGATACGGCCATCTCACGCGGTGGTGACACGTCGACGGCCTGGCTCGTGACGGCCTTGAAAGCCTTTGGCGCGACGACGACTCACATCGCCTGGGCGGTGGTTCCCTTGATGGGAGTTTGGGCCTGGTTGGCTACCATGCTGGCCCGAGAAGAAAAGCGTCGGTCGGCATCTACCTGATTTGCTCCGAGTCGTGTATCGGCTGCGAGGTGAGAACCCAGTCAGCACTCGGCGCTGTAACACCCTGTTAGTCTCGAACGACAAACGAACCAATCACATAGGAACTGGCACGTCCTGCTCTGGTCCCTCGTAGCCGCACCTCAGACACATCTCGCGTCCATTCGCGAATATTCCAGTTGCGGTCCGCCTTCAGCTCCGGCCAATACCACCAGGTTCCATCGCGTTTTCGGAACCATATTTGGATCGAGGTCTCCGGCAAGATGCGGATAGATTCCATGTCGAAATAGGCGGGCGCATGGTTTTCGGCGTCGGTGACCCAGATCTTGATCCACTGATTGAGGTCATGCGAGGAGAGAACCCGAGGAGTCTTAGCCCAATCCACATTGGTGCATTTCCACTCGATCAGCCTCCCGAAGCCCCGCCCGAGGCCGTCTCCCGGACTCGGCAACGTATAGCACTCGATACCGGTTTCCATACTCAGATGGAAATGCGCCTGTCCCATGCTATCGACGTTGACATCGTACTTGGAACAGCGTTCCCGGTAGGTCCAGCAGTCATTATGCTTGGACGGATCACATATCTGTAGCTGGCCGGAAGGTGATCGGCCTGTTTTATGGGCGACGGTGGCTCTGGCCTGGGCGAGGATACGGTTCAACGCGCCCTCATCGTCGAAATCTACTACGCACTGTTGCGGGTTGCTCCCGTCAGGACGGGCTTGCACAACTTTGGGAGCCGGGCTTTCTCGTTCTCGCTCAGCAGCTTGTTCGGAGGTTGCTTGCGTCGGAGGTTCCACGGGTTTCATGGGTTTCAGCTCCGCACAGGCCCCCAGTACGATTGCCGTAAACACACAGAGAATCACATGGAAACCGCGTCCATCCTGAGGGGTCTCAGACCGCATCGGTCCTCCTTTCGATCGTACAACCCGCGAGTCTGTTCGCCACCAACTGACTTGTGACCATCGTGCCCGAATTGGCTTCGGCGAAACGTTAACGGCGGTACAGAGTTTACCTGCTAAGAAAATGCGTGATATAGTCCGCGACGAACCCGGCGTATTTTCTCAGGGTCTCGCAAGGAAATGCAATGAATCGTTGCACGATATATTTGAAGACTACCATCTCCCATGCCGCCAGAAATCCCCAATAAGCTCTATATCGACAAGCTCTTAAAGAATAGCAGAAAAGTGTCGCTGGAGGTGGCTCGTCTTTCTGGTGCGGTGAAGTCGGCCACGCTTCATGCCATGGCTGACCGGGTCTTATCTGATGAATCGCCCCTTCTGGAGGCCAACGCCAAAGATATTGAGGCCTTAGGAAAATCTCTCGACAGCGCCGATGCGAAAAATCGGATCAAGGCTGCGGTCGCGCGCGTGCGCGTAACGGCCGACCATATTAAGGAGATGGCAGATCGACTGCATCTCATCGCCGATCTGCCGGATCCCGTCGGACTCGTGACTTCCAGACAGGAGCGTCCTGATGGGCTGCAAGTGTCACGGGTAAGGGTACCGATCGGGGTCATCGGGGTGATCTCGGAGCGGAACCCGCTTATCATGGTGGAATCGATCGCGCTCTGTCTCAAGTCGGGTAACCTGTGCATCTTTCGCGGGGCTGGGGAATGGCGATGGACGCATCAGGCGATTGACGTTCGGTTGCAGGATGTGGCGGTAGCGGGTGGCGTGCCACCAGGGGCATGGGTGCTCATTGACCGCGATGAAAAGGAAGTGGCGCTCGAATTGATGCGAGCTGGAAAAGGGTTGGATGCCATGATCGTGCGAGGCGGACCCGGTTTGCGGAAAACCGCTGCAGAGCAAGTCAAGGTTCCAATCCTCTGTGATGACGGCGGGCTCACTCATTTGTATATTGATGAAGACACCGATCTTCCCATGGCGCAGAATCTGGTGATCAATTCAAAGGTGCAACAGACGGGGGCTGCCAACGCGCTCGATACGTTACTTGTGCAGCAGGTCGTGGGACGACAGTTCTTGCCTCCATTGATCAATCGACTGCTGGATCAATTCAAGATCGAAGTACGCGCGTGCCCCAAGACGGTCGCGCTGATGGGGCAGATGGCGATGACAGGTCATACAGCCATCGTCCCAGCTACCGACGGTGACTGGCAGACACAATTTGCCGGTCCGGTTCTCGCCATTAAAATGGTGGAACATCTCAGTGAGGCCTTGCAGCACATTGAGACACATGGCCCCTGTCTTACCGCCGGGATTGCCACCAGTCGCTATGACTCGGCTATGCGGTTTACGCGAGAGGTCAATGCCGGTGCGGTACTAGTGAACGCGTCGACCCGGCTTCACGCGGGTGACGGATTCGGGATGGGAACCGATCTGGGGCTGAGCGTGGGGAAGTTGCACGCTAAAGGTCCGATCGGCTTGGAGCAATTGACCTGCGAGAAGTACGTAGCCTGTGGGATGGGGCAACTCCGATTGCCGCATCCGGTTCCGGATACCTACTTTGATGCCATCATGCTCAAACGGCCGTAAGCGCCTACTGAAAACGTTCCCCAGCTTCGTTCTCAGTCATTCGAACCACTCAACGTACCTTCACCGCGTACGCCTCGTGGTCCTCACTCCTTGCGGCCTTGCTTGGAACCGTTTTGAGCAGGCGCGGTACAATGTCCACTGATTCGTCCCAAGAAGCGATTCACGATCATCTCGCCTGGTGGGGCCTCAAGCACTTCACGTCGGACCACGACTACTTTACCTGGCAACGACAACAATGGTCGTCGGGAGGTCTCGCGCAGCTCACCCGCCAGGCTGAACAAAAGCGAAGCGGCGATCGGCATGATGAAATCGCATTTTATGATTTCACCGCGCGGCCGACGATCTTGCCTGTCCTCTACAGCCAGCGATACGACTACTATGAGGAAATGGGGCGTCGGATCTGCGCATCGCTCGTCTCAGCGGAGACGGTTCTCGATTTCGGCTGCGGCCCCGGCATCCTGACGACCTTCTACGCACGGCAGTGTCCCGAAAAGACGTTCGTAGGACTTGATCGTTCTCGCGCCTTGATTGCGGTCGCGCAGCGAAAGGCAAGCGAGCTCGGTATAGGTAACGTTCGATTTGACTGTGTCGATGCGGAGACCGATTCTCTGCCGGGATCCTATGATCTGGCGATTGCTACTCATGTGCTGATGCAGTCCGAGTACGACCCCGGACTTCCAAGCCGCAGTTGGCGCACGTTCGAGCGCAAGCCCGATCCGTCGCAGCAATCCGCGTTTGAGCAGCGGACCGGGCTTGGGATCAGGCTTGATCGAGTCTGCAAAGCCTTGCGACTGAACGGCCGCATGATCCTGTGCGAGAAGACAAGGCAACTCGCCAGGCGTGTACCCTTCCAACGAGCCGTATCGAGGAGGGGATTCGGACTCGTTGGACCCGCGGAGCCCATTCACTATCGTTCTATTGAAGAAGCGGTGGATGATGGGCCTCTCTTTCTTGTGCATCGACGGTCCCATGCATCATCCGGTTGGGATGAACGACCTGAGGAAGACGAAGGCTCCCCGTTTGTTCAAGATATGGCCCAGCCCATGAACGATCCTGGGAGACCGCTGTATGAAAATCATTGGCCGTCGGCTCAGGGCGTGTGGGAAGAATTGAGGGATCGTGTCGCCGTGCAGGAGGCCACTCGCCAAGAATCGAACGGCCGACAAGTGCATGTTGAACGTGGCACGAGCGGCGACCTCTCCTACCTATACTGCGCGAACACCTTCGATCAACGGCAAGTCCTGATTGAGAAGCAGGCTCGGTCGGCGATGATCGAGGCCTACTACCAAGAAATCATCCGAGGGCTCCCCTAGTAATGCTACTGGATTGTACTGGCTGGTATAGGCCTCGCGCGCACGAAAATCAAAAAATACCTGATATTCCCCTTGCAATCGACGGTTCCCCTCGCTAGGCTGAATTCGCGTTCCAATATTTCACAAGACGTGGACACGTGGCGTTCTCGTTCATGCTCGTTCCGGGCGTGAGTCGAGAAGGAGGCACCACTATGAAAGCGCCGCACATTCTCCTTGCCGCCGTGAGTTTGGTCTTCACCGGGTGTGTGACTCCACCGGAGGTGAAACAAGCCCTCATCGCCAAGGACCAGGCGTACCTCGAGAGCGAGCAGTTGATGGAGGGATACCGCGAGCTGGTTCAGCAGGTTACCTCGCGCCATCACCATTGGTATCGCTATGTTCAAACTCGACTGAAACTCAATCTTGCGCTGCAATGGGCCACGACAAATCCGAAGTTGACAGACGTCGGCGATGCGGATTTAGCAGGCGATGATGCGGATCTATTGGGGCCAGAGGTGATCGCGCTGATCAACGACATTCGGCTCAAACATCTTCCGGAGCGAAAAGGGCCGACGGGGCAGGTGGTCTTTCATGCCGGCACCGCAGATATGAACACGCTCCTCCAGAAGCTCCCTGAGTTGATTGGGCGAGTGGAACAGCGTGTCGAGAAAGATTCGGCAGCGTCCTCCACGATGGACGTGGCGGCGTTCGATCACTACCGCAGGAACGTCGAGGCGGTGCGCCGGATCAACGCTATCATCAAACAATACCTGGATATCGACGTCACCGTATCCCGCAATGACGTGCAATCGCTTACCGAGGCCATGAGAACGCTGCGTCGCTGATGCGGCATGTCCTGTTCGCTGGGGAGGTCAGAAGATGATGAATCGACAAGCTGCAACCTTGGCAATCGGGTTGGTTCTCATGAGCGTAGTGGGTTGCAACTCGATTCATAGTGATGCCGTGCGCGATCTTTTGCACAAGGAAGGCGTGAAAATCGACGCGGCTCAGACAAACATCGACCTCTTTCAAAAAGAGACGGAAGAACGCATCACGTTCTTAGAACAGGCCCGCACTGAGTTGCACGAAGCCTTCAAGTCCCTGCGGACACACGAGACCAAACATCAATTTGTCCTCTCGTCCTATCGCAATATTGCGAGTAAAAAAGGCGAGGCTGCCTATGCTGCGGCCTATCTGGTCAGTCAGATCTATCTGACTGATTATCAGGGATTGGAAAAGGCTGTGTGGGATCAATTTGAGGATGATTTCTGCGGTTTGCGCGAGGCCGCCAATGCCTTGAACGACTCCTGGAAAAAGACGGCGGCGCTCCATGCCCAATTGAGACGCTATGCTGAGAAATCGGCGCTCGCATCGGTCGATCCTGAGTTTGTATCTGCGTTGATCGAACAGGCTCCAGGACAGTCGGATCGTATCATGGAGATAGTCAACCACTCACGAACTCTCAATGATGCGTTGGAAGAAGTCACGGGCGCGCGTATCGTGCGCGCGCCCGCGTTGCAACGCGCCCAGATGTTGACCTCCGACTTGGTGAACCTTCTGGATAACCTGAAGAAAGATGACGGGCAATAGGAGGAGGCACCGCCATGGAAACCAGTATCGCGGGGGTCGTAGGTTTTCTGGAAGACAACGACAGTCTGATCAAACAGTTGATGGAGACTGCCGAGCGCGCGCATCAGGAGATCAGCGATTTGTCGGGTCAGGTAGACCATGCTCGTGAAGAAGCAAATATCTTGGTCGATCAGCTCGGTGCCGTGGAATTTGCGGTTGGGAAAAGTGATGAAACGAGAGTTCGTCAAAAGGCGCTCCTGGAAGCAGTCGCGGCGCTGCGAAAAAAGTTTGAGACCTACAAAAACGACCCTCTTCGTCGCGGAATCTATGCGGCAGAGATTTCTAATCTCTATGTGCAGCTGGCCAATACCTTCAATAATGAGACGATTGCCCAGGTCGTCCCGTTCAGCACGGACGAAATCAAGACCTACAAAGAGTTGATGAGAGAGGCGGTTCTCGACGCGGCATCTCGTAAGAAGCGAGCTGCGGTCATTAAGGCTGCCGCGCGTGTTTCGAGGCTTGCAATTGGAATTGCCGGGAAATTGGCGGTGTGAGGGTGTGAAAGGTCGATCCATGCGACAGGCGCTCTTTCTCTGCATGGTTGTGGGGGTTGGGAGTGGATGCACACTGGATGCCGGCTCTCGCGGTCCCTTTGGACCTGAGGATCCGGAAACCGCAGTGCAGAAGGCCAGGTTGCCTGAGGCGGTTCCTTTTCTTCACAGTCTTCAGTTTACCGGTGAAGAGACCGCTGGGCACCATAAACCCAAAATGGTTGGTGCCTCTGGCGAGACAGCTGTGAAGCGGGCCGCCAATGAATCGGTCGTGCTGACTGCCGACGAGGTGGCGACCTTCCGAACGGTGGCCGAGAACGACCGTGGTGTCGTCCTGCAACTTGGGAGCCGTTGGGCTTTCATCGACGCCGACCGGATTCCACCGGAGGGAAAAATCACATTTGGTTGCTGTCGGCAGACCACAGGCCTCGTTCGCCTTGTGTATTACAGCTATAGTCAGAACGCGGCTGTCGAGGTTCGTGCAAAGAAATCAGGTGTTCTCAGTGTAGCCCGGCGTGAGGGGTATCAACCACCGGAAGGGCAACAGGATGTGCAACGAGGCATCGAATTAGCCAAAACGGATCCACGCCTGGTCGGTAAAGTCGACCAACTCCAAGGGCATGGACTCCTCATGCAGCCTGATCAAGGATTCTTTCGAAATGATCCAGGTTACGGCCATCGGACGATATGGATCACGTTTTCAGAGGGACAGGGCGGTGATCCCAAATATTGGGCGGTGGTTGATCTCACAGAAGATAAGGTTCTCGAGGCCGGTGAAGAGCCGCCTCGCTCGTGAGAGGAGGGTGATGAAAAGAATTTGCTCCATCGCTGTATTGTGGCTCTGCGTGCTGTCCTGGTTGGGAACAGCCTTCGCCGAGACACAGTCTGAACACGTGACCTGGGGGCCGTGGAGTTTCGACTGGGAGGTTCGCGATAACACCGGGCTCGCACTGCGAAACGTGACGTATGCCGATGAACTGATCCTTGCCAAGGCAAGCATGCCCGTCGTGCGTGTAAAGTACGTCAAGGAGCGGGTGTGGTGGAATCCGTTCACGTGGTTCGGCTCGCGTGCTGATAGCGGGCGATGCGGACCATTCCAGGACCGGTTGCGGTGGCAGGATCTGGTTCCAATCCTGAATTGCGGTGATCAAAAGGTCTGCCTAGAAAGCTCAACCCAGAATGCCGCGAAGTGGCTCGAGGTGGGCGTCTATGCCCGAATCGGCGAATATCATCTGTATCAATCCTGGCATCTCTCGGAGGATGGGGAAATCCGTCCAGTGCTGCAGAGCCGTGGCTTGTCATGCAATACCGACCACGATCATCATCCCTATTGGCGTTTCGACTTTGACGTTAACGGCAACGGCATGGACCAAGTCTTTGTGCATGAAGACGGCGGGGCGGATCTTGGATGGGGCCCAGGGTGGCGGAAATATACGAATGAGCGAAATGATGTCAAGATTCCCGCGCTCAACAAGACGTGGTTGATTCGTGATCAACTGAACGGCCACGGGGTCTGGGTGATTCCCGGTACCGGGTATGCTCCACTAAATGACGATGGCGAGCGGGACAAGTTTGCCGATTTCGACGTGGCTATCCGTCGCGCCAACGTGAGCGAGGATGTGCCCTGGAGCTTTGGCGCGCGCGGCCAACTCGGATATGACGAAGACAATCAAGGTGTCCAAGAGCAAGACATTGTGTTCTGGTACGTAGCTCATCTCCCCCATAGGGCTGCCCTAGGTCCGACCAAATGGCTGGCTCTTGGACCTATTCTGCGCGTTCAGCGGTGACCAATCCTTAGCTCGCGATTCTTTGATGGGCAGACCTCCTGCTTCGTCTCCAACGAACTCGTAAGAATTCTCATATTGACAGGGAATATTGAAGAGGAGTAAGGAAAGAATACTTCTAGAGACTGCATGACAATAAGCAAGTGATATCCGTCAGGGTACACAGGCGCTAACGTTATACAGAGCCAGGAGGAGGTGGTGATGGAAGACCTGAGTCCACCGGATCACATCAGCCCGCCCAGTCTTAGGCGGGTGTTTCGTCAGATACACTCACACATTTTCAGTCGGCCTGATCCCTCTCGGTAGAGAGATAGGCGACGGGTATAGGTCGTCTTGCGGCGTGGAGATTCTCCGTTCGGGGGGGGGGCATGCCTTTATAGTCTATCGTGTTTCTTGGGCGGAGTCCCAAGATGGGGCGGTACGCTGGGACACACATCGGGATCATGATACGAACGAAAGGAGCTAGCCATGGACACACTCGTTATGTTTGCAGTCATCATGCTCGCGATTCTCGTCGGTGGATTAGTCGTCTACAAGAAAAGTCAGTAGGGAACGAAGGGAGAAGGGGATCAGTTCAGTCTTCTGTTCCTATATTCTAATTGTTAGTTGATGCACCGGTACGATGTAGATGTGCCGGTGCCTCGGGTGTGGGCTGTGCCTTAAGACTGTGGGCGTCTTGTCTCAAGCCCTATAGAGGGGGTGATTTATTTCGACGTCTCCTCACTGGACGGAAACAGAATATAGGGAGTGGGCGGTTCCTGATCTGGTGGGAGGAAGTTGGGTGCTGGCTTTCCGGCTGGCCCAAGATTTCTGATGAACCGATAGATGGCACGCAGGTCTTCATCCGTCATTTCGCGCAGGACAAACCACGGCATCGGGGGCCGAAACTCGACGGCGCGTGACACCTGGATCCACTGGTCTTCCGAGAGATTGTGCATGTAGAGCCGTAAATTGCTCGCATACGTCGTTCCCCAGGGGCCCCGCCAACCGATCGAGTCTCCTTTGAGCCAGTCTTGCTCAGGTATCTTCCCAGCCGCGTCTGCATAGCCGGTGGTGTGGCAGTCGTTGCAGCCGGCGATCTTGATGAGATACCGACCCCGCTCCTCGGTCTTCTTGTCCAATGTCTTGTCCGAGGGCGTCACGTGGCTCAGGTGCGGTCCCTTGTCTTCAGCTGCCGCCGTGCCAGTCAGCACGGGTATCATCAGAAGTAGACAGAGACGCGAAGCACGAACGGTGTCAGAAAGAGGCATACTCTATTTTCCCATAGGTGGACCAACCGCCAGTCAGGAAATCAGTAATCATCGATTTCGTCTGTCTCGTCGAGCATCTCTGCTGTGATCTCGTCGGCTTCAGCGGTCCATTGAGTCAATGGAATACCCTTCGCCTTCAAGATCGCCTCCTGCTCCGTACCCGCAGCCAGTGTCAAATCGTATGTGATGGTCTGTCTGACCTGAAACATTTTCATGGGTTGGTCACCTTTGTTTGAAGCACGTGAAGTGATACGTGATCTTAAGGGTCCAATCGATAGCAGATCATGTCTTTGACGATGAGCGGCCTTTGACGAACAGACACAAGAGCTCCGCCGTGATGCCCTAACCGAAACAGGACTTCTGGTGCGGTCGTACCTGCGCATTGTAATCGATTCGACTGTGGATACCATAGGGGGTAATTTATTCTCTCGTTCGACCACATCCTCGACCGTTGCCTTGACTCCATTTCCATCGCTTTGTTAGAGTGATCAACCCAAGTCTAAGCGATTGAAAGATCCACTGTTTCCTGAACCGTTCCCATAAGCAATTCGAGGCAACACCGTGATGAAAGACTGGCTCTGTGATGACACGCGCTACGCCGATCGGTTCCGTCTCTTCGTTCAAGGTCTTCATGATGAATGGGGTGGTGGGGATTCCGTCGCTGAAGAGGAAGAACTCCCGCCGCCTCCGCAGAATGTTCAGGCCAAACCCGGCAACGGACGTATTACGCTGACATGGGATCCGGTTCCGGATGCCATGTACTACAACCTCTACTTCCAGACAACGAAGGGTGTGCAGATCAAGTTTTCTGAACTCACCCGTCCCATCGCCAGTGCCGACGATTTCAAGAGCGTCATCGGTGTGAAAAAAGAGAAGGCCAGCTGTATCGAAGGCCCGACCAGTCCGTACGTTCACGATGATCTGGCCAATGGGACCTGTTATCACTATGTGGTTACCGTGGTGACCTCGAAGGGGGAAAGTCCTGAATCGCAAGAAGTGATGGCAATTCCGTCGCCGTATCTCCTTTCGATGGTGATTGGTCAGGAAGGCGTAGAGGATGGTGAACTCAGCTCTCCCACGGGGATTGCGCTCGACAAAGACGGCCATATTTACGTGGCCGATACCGACAACCATTCGATCCAAAAATTCGACAAATCTGGAACCTTTTTGGCTCGATGGGGCGGTGAACCCGGTTCGCAAGAAGGGCAGTTCTATTATCCGCGTGGGCTGGCGGTTGGACCGGACGATGTGGTGTATGTGGCCGATAGCGGAAACAACCGTGTCCAAAAGTTCGATCTGGAAGGCAATGTGCAGAAGGCCTGGGGCAAGTTTGGGTTTGCCTGGCGCGGCGCCGATATGGGCCGCTTCGATGTGCCGTGGGGACTCACGACGGATCAAGACGGGAATGTCTATGTGTCGGATACCAGCAACTCGCGCATTCAAAAGTTCCAAGCCGATGGTCAACCGCTGTTGAAATGGGGGCGCGACGGCAGCTTCGACGGGGCATTCTTTTTCCCCCGCGGTGTGGCGGTGGATTTCGTCGGCAATATCTATGTCGCCGATGAGAGCAATAACCGTATTCAAAAGTTCGATACCCGCGGCAGCTTTTTGACGAAATGGGGGCGCGAGGGAAATGGACCTGGACAGTTCAAGTCGCCCTGGGGTATCGCGTGCGATGCACTCGGGAACGTCTATGTCGTCGATAGTGGAAATCATCGAATTCAGAAGTTCGACGGCAACGGAACCTTTCTCTGCTCGTTCGGCAATCGAGGGAAAACCGAGGGGCAGCTCAATTTCCCCTATGGGATCACCGTGGATAAAGAGGGGTGTGTGTTCGTCGTCGATAGCGGCAATAGCCGCGTACTCAAGTACATACCGACTGAAGAAGAAATGAATCGTGGAAAAGAGCAGCCGACACAGGCAGAAGAGGCCGGGTCAATACAGCCACCCCGCAGTCTCGCGGTGAAGGCCGGTGATACCGAGGTTTTCCTGAGCTGGATGGAAGTGCCGGGCGCCCAGGCCTATAACCTCTATTTCAGTACCTCTCCTCATCTCACGATACAAGGCGCGACCAAGATCGAAGGCGTGACGAATCCCTACACGCACGAAGGTCTTACGAACGATACCCCGTATTTTTATGCGGTGACGGCTTCGTTCGAAGATGGGGCGGAGAGCGGCTTATCGGAAGAAATGACGGCGACGCCCGTGCTGATCGATATCACGGCGCCGCAGAATCCCTATGCGGTGATCAATCACGGCGCGTTTATGACGAACTCACCGGATGTGGTCGTGACGATCTCGGCGACCGACTTGGATACGGGGGTCGGTGCCTATTTCATTTCGGAAAGCCCATTGACCCCGATGGCGGGTACTCCGGGGTGGGTCGATGTCACGCCGGCCATCAAATTTGGGGCGACCATTCCCTTCATCCTGTCCCCCTCGGATGGGCAAAAGACGATTTACGTGTGGTTCAAGGATGTTGGGAATAACGTCTCGACACCAGCCACCACGACCATTCTGGTCAATACATCCGGATATCTGTGTGTGGCGAAATGGGGGAAGCCGGGTCGTGGCGCGTCGCTGTTACATGGCGGCGAATTCATGGCACCCATGTACGGACTTACTGTTGATCGGCAGGGATCGCTGTTTGTCGTCGACAACGGCAATAATCGCGTTCAGAAGTTCGATAACGCCGGCAACTTCATCATTCTCTGGGGAAACTTCGGGTCCGCGAACGCCAACTTTCACAATCCCACCGGCATGGCCTGCGACGGAAACGGTGACGTCTGGGTGGTCGATACGAACAACCATCGCGTGCAAAAGTTCGATGGCAAGCTCGGTGGATATCTGATGAAATTCGGCTCGCGTGGGAACGGCGAGGGGCAGTTTAATGCCCCGTGGGGCATCGCGGTCGACCGTGTACGTGGCTACCTCTATGTCGTCGACAGCGCAAATTTCCGTGTACAGAAGTTCGACATGACGGGCGAGTTCATCATGGCCTGGGGCAGCTTTGGGAACGGCGATGGGCAGTTCTATTTTCCGCGCGGCGTGGCCGTCGATCAGGAGGATGGATCAGTCTACATCGTCGACATGGGGAATCATCGCATCCAGAAGTTCGACACCAGTACCAATGTGTTGCCGCAGTTGTTGACGAGGTGGGGAGGCAGTCCAATTGCCGGGCATGCCAGCAGTCCCTTGGCACAGGAAGCCGGTCAGTTGCGCTCCCCCTGGGGAATCACCGTCGATGGGGCCGGCGACGTGTATGTGACGGATACGGGCAATCACCGCATCGAGAAATTCGACCGCGAGGGGAATTTTATCACGCAATGGGGCGGGTTCGGAAACGGTGACGGGCAATTCAATTTTCCGTATGGGATTGCAGTCGATGCGAAGGGGAGTGTCTTTGTCGTCGACAGCGGCAACACGCGCGTGCAGCAGTTCATGCCTGCGGAAGAGGGCAGTGAACGTTTGCAGGATGAGGCTGAGGAGCTGGCTGAGTTGGAGAAGGTGCAACGAACCCAGAACGTCTGAAGAGGGAACGATGCTTGATAAAGAACCACGACTGGGATTGACCTACGACGATGTGGTCCTCATGCCGGCTAAGTCCCAGATTCTGCCCAGCGATGTTGAAACCGGCACACAGGTGTCGCGCAATATCCGGATCAACATTCCGCTCGTCAGCGCCGCGATGGATACCGTGACGGAAGCTCGACTGGCGATCGCCATGGCGCGCGAAGGTGGGATCGGCATTCTTCATCGGGTGCTGTCTCCGGCCGATCAAGCGATCGAAGTGGATAAGGTCAAGAAATCGGAGAGCGGGATGATTCTGGATCCGGTGACGATTTCGCCGGATGAAACGATTCGTGATGCCCACCAACTGATGGCGAAGTATCGGATCTCCGGTATTCCTGTCACCCAAGGGCGCAAGTTGGTGGGGATCCTCACCAATCGGGATCTCCGATTTGAAAGCCGGATGGACCTGAAGGTTTCACAAGTCATGAAGCGGGAACGGCTGGTGACGGCGCCGGAGGGCACCAGTCTGGAGAAGGCGCGAGAAATTCTCCATGAACATCGAATCGAAAAGCTGCCGGTGGTGAACAAGCAGTATGAGCTCAAAGGCCTCATTACCATCAAAGATATTGAAAAACGTATCAAGTATCCCAACGCCTGTAAGGATAGTCATGGGCGGTTACGGGTGGGCGCCGCAGTCGGCGTAGGGCGAGATACGGAGGAGCGGGTGGCTCTGCTGAAAAAATCCGGTGTGGATCTGGTGGTCATTGACACGGCGCACGGACATTCGCAGGCCGTACTGGATACCGCAAAGATGATCAAGAAGCTGTATCCTGATCTTGAGCTGGTCGCGGGGAATATTGGTACGGCGGAGGCAGCCAAAGACATGCTCAAAGTCGGAGTCGATGCGGTGAAGGTTGGAGTCGGACCGGGATCGATCTGTACGACGCGCATCGTGTCGGGTGCCGGAATGCCGCAGTTAACCGCCATCGCAGATTGCGCCAAGGTTTTGCGTAAAAGCGGAGTTCCGATCATTGCCGATGGAGGCATCAAGTTTTCGGGCGACATCACGAAGGCCCTGGCTGCTGGGGCATCGGCCGTTATGCTCGGCGGGCTCTTTGCTGGAACAGAAGAAGCTCCAGGTGAGACCGTCCTCTATCAAGCGAGAACCTACAAAGTTTACCGCGGCATGGGCTCTATCGGAGCGATGGAGCGAGGCGGGGGAGATCGATACGGACAGGCCGGCCAGTCGGCACAGAAGCTTGTTCCGGAAGGGATTGAGGGACGTGTTCCCTACAAAGGCCCGGTAGCGGCGGTGGTGTACCAGTTGGTCGGTGGCGTCAAATCAGGGATGGGCTACTGCGGCTGCAAAACGATCGCCGATCTCCAACGGAACGCGACGTTCATCAGGCAATCCGTGGCTGGCCTCCGTGAAAGCCATGTGCATGATGTGATCATTACCAAAGAGGCGCCGAACTACCGTATGGATTGGGAGTAGTATCGCGTGAAGCGTCTCTCGTGCACATGCTCCGGGTTTCAAGTTTCTCGTTTCATGTTGTCCTCAACATTTCAGTCGTCCGAAATAATCAACGTGAAACCTGGAAGTAGAAACTAGAAACTTCGAGTCCGGACGAACGACGCCTTCATGGAACTCTGGCACGATAGAATCCTCGTCCTCGATTTCGGCTCGCAGTATACGCAGCTGATCGCTCGACGTATTCGCGAAGCCCAAGTCTATTCTCAAATTTTCCCCTGCACAGCCCCGCTGGCAACCATTCTGGCCTATCGGCCGAAGGGGATTGTGCTGTCCGGCGGACCATCCAGTGTCTACGAAAAGAAAGCGCCGGTCGTCGCTAAGGAACTGTTCGATCAACACATCCCGATCCTCGGCATCTGCTACGGCATGCAGCTCGTCACGCATCTCTCCGGCGGAGAAGTCGGCAAATCGCTACATCGGGAGTATGGCCGTGCGGATCTCACTATCGAGGATGAGAGCGATCTCTTTAAGGGTATCGGATCCGACAAGAAGACGTCTGTGTGGATGTCGCATGGAGATCGCATAGAGCGGATGCCTCCAGGATTTCGATCGATCGCCCATACGAGCAACTCGCCCGTCGCTGCGATGAAGCGAGATGATCACAAGCGACGCGTCTATTGCCTGCAGTTCCATCCCGAAGTGGCACACACGCTGGAAGGGGCGCAGATCCTCCGCAACTTCGTGTACGAGATTTGCGGCTGCAAGCCAACTTGGACCATGCAGTCCTATGTCGAAACGGCGGTTACACAGATTCGCCAACAGGTCGGGAAGGAGCGAGTGATTTGTGCATTGAGCGGTGGCGTGGATTCATCGGTGGCAGCGGCGCTCACGCACCGGGCGATCGGTGACCAATTGACCTGTATCTTCGTCGATAACGGTGTGTTACGAGCAGGGGAACGGGAGCAAGTCCAAAAGACTTTCGCCTCGCAGCTACATCTCAATCTACGGGTCCTGGACGGCACGAAGCAATTTCTGGCCGGTCTCAAACATGTGACGGACCCCGAGCGAAAGCGGAAGATCATCGGCAGGCAGTTCATCAAGCAATTCGAAGCGGAATCAAAGAAGCTCAAAGGCACCAAGTATCTTGTGCAAGGTACGCTCTATCCTGATGTGATTGAGAGTGTCAGCTTCAAAGGTCCATCGGCAACGATCAAGACACACCATAATGTCGGGGGATTGCCGGCCCGCATGAAACTTAAGCTGATTGAACCGCTTCGGGAGTTGTTTAAGGATGAAGTGCGGGTGCTGGGCCAAGAGCTGGAATTGCCGGACGAGATTATCTGGCGACAACCGTTCCCAGGCCCAGGGTTGGCGATTCGCGTACTGGGTTCTGTGACTGCTGAACGGTTGGCGATCTTGCGTGCAGCGGAGGCGATTGTTGATCAGGAGATCCGAAGTGCAGGCCTCTATCGCGAGATCTGGCAGGCCTTTGCTGTTCTGTTGCCGATCAGGACCGTTGGGGTAATGGGCGATCAGCGGACCTACGAACATGTGATTGCGATTCGTGCCGTCACGAGTGTGGATGGCATGACGGCAGATTGGGCCAGGATTCCTACTGACGTGCTGGGTCGCATATCGAATCGCATCATCAATGAAGTGAAAGGTGTGAATCGGGTCGTGTACGACATCAGCTCAAAACCACCCAGTACGATTGAATGGGAGTAGGGAAGGCTGAAAGCAGTCTCACTGTCTCCCGTGATCGTCTAGTCCGCAGCGAGAGCCGGCAGGGCTACCTCCTATATTGAGAGGGGAAGAGAGAACCAATGGCAGTTCGACTCCAAAAACTCATTGCGAGTACCGGGCTCTCCTCTCGCCGCAAAGCCGAGACGTTGATTGCGACCGGTCGCGTCACGGTGAATGGCAAGGTGGTCACCGAACTTGGGACGAAGGTTGATCCCGACCGCGATCACGTGAAAGTGGACGGTAAGCATCTGAATTCGGCACAACCGTATGTGTATCTGATGCTGAACAAACCCAAGAACGTGATGTCGACGTTGGACGATCCCGGAGGACGAGACACCGTGAAGGACTTTCTTCATGGCGTCTCCGTGCGGGTGTTTCCGGTTGGTCGGTTGGACTTTGATAGTGAAGGACTGATGCTGCTCACCAATAACGGTGAGTTGGCGCAGGCCCTTCTGCATCCGCGGTATCAGGTGTCCAAGACTTATCTCATTAAAGTCAAAGGCGTGCTGACAGAGTCCGAAATCGGCCAACTCCAACACGGAGTTAAGCTTGAGGATGGCATGACGAGTCCGGCGGTCGTGAAGAAGATCAAGAGAGCTGAGGCAAACTCCTGGCTGGAGATCACGATTCGGGAAGGCCGCAAGCATCAAGTGAAGCGCATGCTGGAATCCGTGGGGCATATGGTGATCAAGCTGATGCGCGTCAGGATGGGGCCACTCGTGCTTGGTCATTTGGAGCCGGGCGAGTTTCGATTCCTCACCGATCGAGAGGCCAATGCGTTGCGCGAATTGGTTGAGCACCGCGTGACTGCGGTCGAACAGGGGGCAGAGCCGATGGCTGGTCCCAAACGGCTGGTCAGGCGCAAGGGCTGGGCCAGACCGCTGAGGGCGAAGAAGAATGTCGGAAAGAAAGCGAGAACGGCATGAAAATCCGCACACATCGCTGCGGCGAGTTACAGAAGCAACAGGTAGGGCAGACCGTTGTGCTGAACGGCTGGGTTCAGCGGCGGCGCGACCATGGGATGGTCATCTTTATCGATCTCCGCGATCGGACAGGGATCACACAAGTCGTGTTCAATGCTGAGCGCAATCTTCGGTGTCATCAAGCGGCTCATGTGCTGAGGAGTGAATGTGTCGTCTCTGTGACCGGGCAGGTGATGGCAAGACCGGAGGAGTCGAAGAATCCCGATCTCTCGACCGGGGAGATCGAGGTCTTTGTCGATGAGGTGGAGGTCTTGAACGAGGCCAAGACACCACCGTTTGTGATCGAAGATGATGCCGAAGTCACGGAAGCCATCCGCTTGAAATATCGCTTCTTGGACCTGCGCCGGCCTAGGATGCAGGAGCTCTTGACCCTCCGACATGGCATTATGCAGACGACGAGAGAGTTCGTGAATGCAGAGGGTTTCTTAGAGGTGGAGACGCCGATCTTGACAAAGAGCACACCGGAGGGCGCCAGGGATTATTTGGTACCCAGCCGCGTTAATCCCGGACAGTTTTTTGCGCTGCCCCAGTCGCCACAGTTGTTCAAGCAAGTGCTGATGGCGAGCGGGGTGGATCGCTATTATCAGATTGCACGGTGCTTCCGCGACGAGGATCTTCGGAACGACCGGCAACCGGAGTTTACCCAGATCGATCTGGAAATGTCGTTCGTCGATCGTGAGCAGATCATGGATCTCATGGAGCGCATGATCGTCACCATCTTCATGAAGGTCGGTGGTGTCCAACTTCCGACGCCGTTTCTTCGGTTGAGCTACGCGGAAGCGATAGGCCGGTACGGGTCCGACAAGCCGGACCTTCGGTTCGATATGCCGCTCTATGATGTGACGGCCTTCGGCGCGTCAAGTCAGTTTAAGGTGTTCAAGGATGCAGCGACGAAGGGAGGTATCGTCAAGGCGCTAATTGTGAAGGGCGGAGCGGTGCTCTCTCGGACGCGCATCGATGCCTTGGGGAGACGGCAAAAAGTTTCGGAGCCAAGGGGCTTGCATGGCTCAAGCTGACGGCAGAAGGCCAACTGGAGTCGGTGATCGCAAAATTCCTCGACGCCAAGGCCTTTGCGGCAGCATTACCCGAAGCGAAGCCAGGCGATTTGATTCTGTTCGGTGCGGACAAGGCCTCGGTCGTACATGATGTGCTCGGTCGGATCAGGCTTCTTTTGGGCGAAGAATTGAATCTGATCGACAAGACGACCTGGCGGCCTCTGTGGGTCATCGATTTCCCGATGCTGGATTACGACCAGGAACAGAAGCGGTATGTGGCTATGCACCATCCTTTTACGGCGCCTGTCGACGACGATGTTGCGCTGTTCGAATCTGATCCATCGAAAGTGAGAGCCAAGGCGTACGACATGGTGTTGAACGGAAGCGAGATCGGCGGTGGGAGCATCCGTATCCACCGGCGAGACGTGCAAAGTAAAGTCTTCGATCTGCTGGGGATCGGTAAAGAAGAAGCCGTGGCCAAGTTTGGGTTCTTGCTCGAGGCTCTTGAGTTTGGCGCGCCGCCGCATGGCGGTATTGCATTCGGGTTAGATCGGTTGGTCATGTTGCTTGGTCACGCTGATTCGATCCGTGACGTTATCGCCTTTCCCAAGACCCAGAGGGCGCAATGTCCGCTCACCGATGCGCCGTCTGCCGTCGGGTCCGATCAGCTGAAAGAATTGCGCATTAAGCTGGATCTCGTTCAGTAGGTCGCTATGACTGCTAACACGTTCGGACGCATCTTTTCCGTCACTTCGTTTGGAGAGAGCCATGGTCCGGCTATCGGGTGCGTCGTCGATGGGTGCCCGCCAGGTCTGGCGTTGTCCGCTCAAGACATTCAGAACGATTTGGATCGCCGCAAGCCTGGCACGTCACGCCATGTCACGCAGCGCCAGGAGTCAGACACGGTTGAAATTCTTTCCGGGGTATTCGAGGGGAAGACGACCGGTACCCCGATCGCGCTGTTGATCCGCAATGAAGACCAACGCAGCCGGGATTATGGAAACTTGATCGATACCTTCCGGCCTGGGCACGCCGACTACACCTACTGGCAGAAGTATGGCATTCGCGACCATCGAGGCGGGGGCCGTGCCTCGGCTCGTGAGACGGCTGTACGTGTTGCAGCGGCCGCCATTGCGCGAAAGTGGCTGCATGAAAAGTATGGGGTGGTCATTCGTGGGTATCTCAGCCAGCTCGGGCCTCATGAATTGACGTTTAAGACTTGGGAGGCTGTGGGGCAGAATCCATTTTTCTCAGCTAATCCCGATGCAGTCTCCACGCTCGAATCCTTCATGGATGAGTTACGAAAGGCGGGCGATTCGGTTGGTGCCAGGATTACCACGGTGGCGGAGCATGTGCCGGTTGGATGGGGAGCACCTGTCTATGCCAAGCTGGACTCAGATTTGGCTGGGGCCATGATGAGCATCAACGCCGTAAAGGCCGTTGAGATTGGATCTGGTTTCGCCTCAGTGACCCAACGTGGGTCCGAACATGGTGATGAACTGACGCCGGAAGGATTTCTCTCCAACAACGCCGGCGGCATTCTCGGCGGTATTTCCACCGGGCAGGATATCGTTGTCACAATCGGCATCAAGCCTACATCGAGCATCCGCATCCCGCGCAAGTCGATCGACAAGCAAGGCAACCCGGTCATGGTGGAAACCAACGGCCGCCACGACCCCTGCGTCGGCATCCGCGCCACTCCGATTGCCGAAGCCATGCTGGCGCTCGTCCTCATGGACCATGCACTCCTGCATCGAGCGCAGAATGCCGAGGTGGCGACAAAAACTCCAAAGATTGGTGGCGCGGTCAAACGGCCCAGCAATTAGCCTGTTGGCTTCGATAAAGTCTACGATAATTTCGTGCGGCTTTCCGAAGAGTGAATCTCAACCGGCTGCACCATCGCAAGAAGACTTGAACAGATCTGTTGTTCGATCCAGGTGAGAAAGGCTTCCACCTTGTCCCGTAAATCGACGATTTCGATAGTGACTGGGAGGTCTTCGGCCAGACGTTCGATTTTGAAGGTATGGATCACGCGGGTTTGAGCGCCGAATCCCATCAACCCACGGTAGACGGTGGCGCCAGCCATCTTCCGGGCATGGGCCTGGATGACGATCCATTCATAGAGCGGTCGTCCGTCCTGTTTATCTCGCTCTCCGACAAAGATCCGTAGGAGACATCCCTGTTCGATGCGCATCGATTATTTCCAGAGCAAATAGGCGGTGGAGTAGCCGACCCACACGGCGGCAAGGCCAAGGACAGTATGGCCGACGACATTGCTACAGGCCAGCCAGAGTTCTCCGTCGCGTAGGAGGTTCATCGTCTCATTGCCGAATGCTGAAAAGGTCGTGAACCCCCCCAATAACCCGACCATCAGAAAGGCTCTGTGTTCACCAGAGATGACGCCTCGATGATCGGCAAGCTCAGCCAGGAATCCGACCAACGCACAGCCCACGATATTGACGGCCAGAGTGCCGAATGGAAACTGGATACTTTTGCTGAGCTGTTGCGCATACCCGCTCAACAGGTAACGGAGAATCGACCCGATGAACCCGCCTGTGCCGATCAACAGAAGTGTACGCAGTGTTTGTCTCGCTCCACAAGGCTCGGTACGATTAGCGCCCCATTGTACCCAAGTGGTTGAGTCGAGTCACGCGATCGGATGAAGCCATTTTCTGGTGCACCATGACAGACGCTATAGGAGCTTGAATCTTCGGTCTCTTTGCAAGCCAGAAGATCGCCGCTATAATAGCTCATATGGAATCGACTCACTATATCTATTGGCAGGACAAAGAGCAGTGGCTCGGTTATCTGCAGGACTATCCGGATTATTGGACGCAGGGGCAGTCCCTCGAAGAGTTGCAGTCCCATCTCCGAGATCTTTATCAAGACCTCACCAGCGGAGAAATCCCTGGAGTCCGAAAACTCGCTGAACTGACGCTCCGGTGAAGCGAAGGGATCTGATTCGGCAACTCGAAGCCCGTGGCTGTCAGTTGGTTCGCCATGGAGGAAAGCATGACTGGTATCACAATCCCACCACAAATATGTCTCAGCCGGTTCCACGACATGCCGAGATCAATGAATATCTTGCGAAGCGCATCCTGAGGTTATTGGCCAACCCCTAGTTTGCTCCATAGGCAAACTGATATGTTCCAAACATTTGACGGAGTAGGCAAGACTGCTTTTGCCTTGCCGAAGGTACCGAGGAATGCACGGAATGGTGGAGATTTATACGGATGGTGCCTGCAGCGGGAATCCTGGACCAGGTGGATGGGGAGTCTTGCTGAGAAACGGCGATAGTGAAACCGAACTCTGTGGGGGTGAGCCGTCGACGACGAACAATCGGATGGAATTACTCGCCGTGATTGAGGCGTTGCAGTCCTTCACCCAGCCGGTAACCGCTCGTGTCTACACCGACTCACAGTATGTTCAGAAGGGTATCAGTGAGTGGATCCACAGTTGGAAGCGGCGAGGGTGGAAAACAGCCGGAAAAGAACCGGTCAAGAATGAAGATTTGTGGCGGCGGCTCGATCATCTGGCTTCGAGTCATACGCTGGAATGGCACTGGGTCAGAGGGCACAACGGACATCCGGAGAATGAACGTGTCGATGGGTTGGCTCGGGCAGGGCTCGAACAGGCTCGCCGCACGAGGCAGCCAGTCATGGGCCGAGTTGACCCACGAATACAAGCGCCGGCACCGTCGGCCGACTCTCCATCAATTATCGATATCCAACATGCTACGGTCTATCGAGGCGACACCTGTGTGTTTTCTGATTTGTCCTTCATGCTTCGGGAGGGTGAGCACGCCGCCGTTCTCGGACCCAATGGGTCGGGAAAATCGACACTCCTCAAATTGCTCTCAGGCGATGTGCATGCCATGCCGAGAGACGACACACGGATGGTCCTGTTCGGTGATGAGCGCTGGAATGTCTGGGATGTGCGGAAGCAGATCGGCATTATTTCACACGATCTCCAGCGCGATTACCTGATCTGTGCTGAAGGACTCAATGTCATCCTATCGGGGCTCTACGCCAGCAATGACACCTACGACCACCAAGAGTTCAGTAAAACTCAGTTGACGAGGGCCGATGAACTGATACGGGAGTTCGGTATCGAATCTTTGGCCGGTCGACGATTCGGCCATCTCTCAACCGGCGAGCAGCGGCGCTTCTTGTTGGCGAGAGCGTTGGTGCATGATCCACCGGTGCTGGTGTTCGATGAGCCAACCAGCGGGCTCGATCCCAAGGCATGCTTTCAGTACCTCGATCTATTACGGGCTCAGATTGCAAAAGGCAAGACCGTTCTCCTTGTGACGCATCACCTCCATGAAATTCCCCCGGAGATCGAACGTGTGATCTTCTTGAAGGAAGGGAAGATACTCGCCGACGGTCAGAAATCTGCGTTGTTGACCAACGATCGAGTCAGCACCCTCTTCGAGAGCAAGATGACCCTGGTCCAGGCCAACGGCTGGTATCAAGCCTTGCCAGGCTAAAGTCCTAGGGGCGAGCTCCACGATTTCTTACAAAATACCGCGGCTTTGACGAATGTGGCTTCGAGAGCTAGGCTTTTGATGCCCGTCATTCGCAGAAGCCAGCATGCACCCAGAGCTCTCGATAAGTAAGCACTCTCGATCCCCGTGCGCCATCCTTTTCCTCTTCACCTGTTTTGGAACAACCTATGGTTCCCTCGAGATGAGTCTGGCGGAAACCTGGATTTGTCCTCGTCCTGGTCAGCCGAATCTGTATACCGACCGTGAATATCCAGGTTGTCGTCAACTGGGTGAACCAAAGACCTATTCACCCCTTCAGATTTCTCCTTCATCACGACCTGCGCAACCAGCTACGGTGCGGCCATCAGCGTCAAGCACGATCACCCTTCATCCGCCCTCACAAGGTCATGGCAGGAAACCCATGCCTTTCGTTGAGACCGCCTTCTCATTCCCCATATTGGGCGTGACACAGCCCAAGGCAGGTTTCATCACCGGGTCATGGATTGGGTTAATGGCGCATCTTACCGTGACCTATAAGGCGGACGGGAACGGGCCGGAGGTGATTCCCGATTCGAACATGATGCCGGTGTCGGTCCATTCATTGTGGACGGCTGTTGCCGCCGCGTCCCAGGCTGTGGGGTACGACCCACGATACCTTTCTGTTCGATTATTGATTCCAACGCCAATGGAAGGGCCTAGTGCGGGCGGAATATTCGCCGTTGCTATCGCCGCGGCCTTGCTTGGCGATTCGATTCGCCCAGATGTCTGTATGTCGGGGACGATTGAGCCAGATCTAGAGATCAGGCCTGTAGGAGGATTGATCGATAAGATGGGGGCCTGCCGCGATCTCCGAAAGACCACGATGATCGTGCCCGACGGGTTGGACAACAGTCATCTTGGTTTTAGCGGTGCCGAACGATCCATTGGGGTGATCCAAGTGTACTCACTCGCAGAAGCCTATAGCGCTGCGACCGGTCAAGCACTTCGGCCCGCACCGTAATAATCAACAGAGGAGGAGGAATCATGCAGCTTCACGCACACAAGTCAGAGCAATCCGTGAGACCGGTGTCGACAAGATCTGTTAGATTCATGGTCCTCGCTCTCAGTCTTCTTGTACCGGCGGCCTGGGCTGCTGAACCGGTGAAGATCAGTTCGTTAGAAACGTATCCCGAAGCGTACAAGATGAAGGTCGTCCAGGTGGAGGGCACGGTCAGTAATTACCAAATGCATCATTTCATCGGGAACAATACGAAGTTGGAGAAGTGCATCCAAGACTTTATGGTCGACGATGGGACCGGCATAATCCGGGCGAGCTATGCAGCGCTCTGTCAGATGGGACCAGTCATGCTCCGAGACGGCGATGAGGTTACGATCGAGGGGCACTATTTGGGGACGTTGGATGTGAGAGTAGTGAGGAAGCGCTAGGTGAGTTTGGTAACCATACCAAGGGACTATGGATACAGTTCGAGTAGGATCGGTCCTATGACCGATCCTACTTCTTTAGAAATCCAAACAAGGTTCCGGCGGCGCCAGCGCCGATCGAGGAAAGGTACCCGGTCGCCACTTCCTTGAGACCGTGAGCTTTGCCGCGCGCCCAATCGAGGGTATGTGTCACATCCGCTTGGATCAAGTTCCACTCCAGGTGAATCCAGCCGGTGCTTTTCAAGACAAACACGAGCGCAGCTAATGCGGCTGTGATCAGCAAGGCGAGCATCAAAGTTTTTCGAAGCGCCCATCCGATGAGGAACCCGCCAAGGAAACTGGCGCCTCCGCGAGCGAGCGCCGGGGATGTCATGTCGCTGAGCCAGGTCCCAAACCCAGCCACGGTCGTTGCGCCGGCGGCGAGAAACGGTTTGGCTGTCCATGGAGGACTGGTGAGAATCGTACCGAAGGTCTTCCCAAAGAACCCGCTGTGCGCTGTGCTTTGTATGGCGCTCATAATCGATTCCCCTCAAATGTGTTGCAGACGGCAGGATCGCCCGACTCCAGCCCACGTTTGAGCCACGTCATCCGTTGTTCCGATGAGCCGTGGGTCCAACTTTCCGGCTGCACGTGGCCCCGTGACATTTCCTGCAGCCGATCATCTCCGATAGCCGCTGCTGCCCGTAGCCCCTCCTCGAAATCTCCCGGTTCGATCAAATTGCGTTCTTGTTTGGCGTGGTAGCCCCACACACCGGCATAACAGTCGGCCTGAAGTTCCATCCGAACTGAAAGGGCATTCCCTTCCGCTTGGGAGGCCTGTCGCTGAAGGCGGTGCACTTTCTCCGCGACGCCGAGAAGATTTTGTACGTGATGGCCGACCTCATGCGCAATCACATAGGCTTGGGCAAAGTCGCCAGCTGCCCCTAAACGATGCGCCATCTCGTCGAAAAATGCAAGATCAAGGTACACTCGGTGATCGTTGGGACAATAGAAGGGACCGACGGCCGACGAGGTCGTGCCGCAAGCGGATTGCACGGCGCCGGTGAACAGAACCATGCGCGGGTCTTCGTAACGGGGACCAAGGAGCGTGCGCCAGGTAGTTTCGGTATCAGCCAGGACGACCGAAGCAAATTTGCCGAGATGGTCGCTTGGCGCGCCGACGGGTCCGGACTCCGATGGGGCCGACGGCGACATGGTCTCAGTCACGCTCTGGACCCCGTTGATCATATTGAAGACGGTCAAGGGATTGGCTCCGGTGAAATAGCTGACGGCCAGCACGAGCACAATCGTCCCGATGCCGAGGCCGCCTCTGCCTCCGAGGCGGGCAGGCCCCATACCGCGACGATCCTCAATGTTGTCGCTTCCCCGCTGGTCTTCGATACGCATAGCCGTTCCTCTCGCGTCTGGAAATTAGTCCGATTCTTTTTCCATCGACTGAATGAACTTGTCGGCTTCGGCAATGGACCGGTTCATATCCTTGACCAACTGATCGACCTGCGCATCGACCTTGACCAGTTCGCCCTTGATAGCAGCCAGCGCTCGAGCATTCAGATTATGTTTGAGGTAGAGCACCTGATCGCGCAGTGGTTTGAGGACCGGTTCGATTCGTTGTTCAGCCCGTTTCATCGCCGCGAGCATGTCTTTGTAGCGGCTTTTTGTTTGAGTGAGTTTGGCTTGGCTCTTCCGTCGCAGGTCGGTGCTGGAGTACTGGCCGAGTTCTTGTTCCCATTCCGAGAAGAGTGCGCCGGCGACGCTCTCGACATCCTGGATCCGTTTTTTGACCGCCTCCGCACTGTCTTCGCTGGTCTCCAGTTCCCCACTCAGTTTCTTGTAGGTATCTTCCAGGTCGCCTCCTTCGTAGGACACGACTTTTCCAAATTTCTCCAAGGTGGTTTGAATCTCTTGCTTGGCCTCTTCCTGCGCATCGCGCGCGGACTTGACGCGGCTGCTCAGAATGTCGCGTTTGGCGTAGCCCATTTTTTCCATCGTGGCGATGTAGGCTTTGTCGCAAGAGGAAAGAGCAAACGGGATGAACAGCAACATGACGGCTAGCACGACTTGCAACATGATCACCTCTCCCAATAAAACCACAACAAACGATCAAGGACGCTCAGACAGAGACCAACAGAGGGCATCATAACCGATCTCAGTCCGGCGGGGAAAGACCCTAGGTTGCCATTCTCAGCGAACAGCAATTGGTAGAAACGGCAAGGTGGTCGCGCTATAGTGTGGACATGCAGTTCCTCTCTCACAGCGTTGTCTCCGGGGTGCTGATCATACTGCTGATGTCGGGCTGCGCTTCTCACCGTGTGGTTCCTGACGAGCTGGAGACGATGATTGACCGAACGGTGACGTTTCGAGAAGTGATCGAAGTCCCCGAGTCGTATCAAGGGCGAATCCTGGTCGTGGGTGGTGAGGTGCTGAAGGCCAAACGACTGAAAGATGGAACACAGATTGAGCTTCTGCAGTTGCCGCTCGATAAGGACGAAAGACCGATCCTGAATCGTCAACGATCAGACGGGCGCTTCTTTGCCATCCAGCGGGAATTTCTCGACCCCGCCACCATTGCGCCGGGGACCATGATGACCATCGTCGGGGAAGTGTCTGAGGCTAAGACCGAACATCTCGACGAGGTTGAGTATCGGTATCCGGTCTTGATCGCGAAACATCTTCATGCCTGGCGGGATGAATCCGATGGCTATGCCCGTCCCTATCCCTACCCCCGGTTTTCAATTGGAATCGGAGGGGGCACAGGTGGCAGAATCGGCGCTGGCGGAGGGTTCGGCATCGGATTTTGAACATGGAAAAGAATGGGGTGTATCATGCGCAACGCATCTCTATCGTCAACTACGAAATCGATTAATGTCTACTGTTTCATTCTTGGACGCTCCCGCTGGTCCATCATCCACGTGGTTTTCTACTCCATTGATTTCTATCGACAAACCGTCAACGTCTCATCACCTCGATGATATCCTTCCGCAGGGGAAATCCCTGAGAGGGTCACAACGTCCTCTTGCGCGCATGGAATCGCCCATGATATGCAAGCATATGTGAGGATATGCTGAGTCCGTCATGTTATGAAGGAGAAGGTTACATGAAACATACACAGCAGGTCACAAAACGAAAAGAGAGAGTCACGCTGTCTCTCTCAGCCGATATGGTGGAGCGGTTGCGTACCGTCGTCTACTGGAGTCCCAAGCTGACCCTCACTGGTGTCGTCGAATCGGCGATTCTGGTGGGCTTGAGCAAGCTGGAGAAGGGAAAGCGGTTCAAAAAGAGAAAAGGCAAGTTGCCTGTCGGTCGTCCACGCAAAGACCAGTAGGTATGAAGGTTTTGCGATCTCAATAACGTTCTCCCGATCTTTTCAGAGGTGATTGCCGTATAGGGGAATGGACGAATGTGGATCTGATCCGTTCCGTACCGGCATCTTCAATATAGTCGGGGTTGTGTTTTGGATTTCCTAGACCGGTTCGCTTCAACACTCCTCTTCTGTATCTGAGGCTCTACGACTGAACCGCATCACGTGAGGTCCCACGAGATGCCCGGTTTGTCGCTCACGTCGTAATGTTCAGTTTTCTCGCCCCCCATCCATGTTTTTCCTACAATGGGAATCATGGATGTCCTGCATAGACAGCTCCCCAAATCTGCAACCGGCCTCATGAGACGGATCGTCCAATATGGGTCCTATCCTGTCATCTTGCTTGGTAGTGTGTGGGGCAACCTGCGTCTCACGGAAGCAGGAGCGGGATTACTCATTTCCACGTATCTTCCGGTCACCACTGGTTCATTGCTGGTCATCTGGCTCGAGCATCCAGATGCCCTATCGAACCTCATGGAAGCCATCTGGGAAGGACGTGGCTGAAGATTCGGTATTCCTCGCCCTGGTGCATGTCCTGTGGCCTAAGCTGCTCACGATCAGCGTTGCCTTCGTCCTGTTCGAGCTATGGAATGGAAGCGACCGGCCTACCAGCAGCTGGTGGCCTTGCGAATGGCCTGTCCCAGTGCAAACTCTCCTGATGGCACTCATGGTCGATAGCACGCGGTACTGGCTCCATCGCATCAGCCATGAATGGGGGTCGCTCTGGCGGTTCCACGCCGTACATCATCCCCCGCACCGGCTTTATACGTTGAATGTCGGTCGATTTCATCCCGTCGATAAGGGGCTACAGTTCCTGCTTGACTCACTGCCGTTCATCATCTTGAGCGTCCCGCCGGCCGTTCTCAGTCTCTATTTCGTGTTCTATGCATTGAACGGGTTCTTTCAGCATTCCAATGCCGACGTTAAGTTGGGTTGGCTCAACTATGTGATGAGTGGTCCAGAGCTGCATCGTTGGCACCACTCCATGTGGTCGCAGGAATCCAATAACAACTACGGGAATCATCTCATCGTCTGGGATTCTCTGTTTGGCACTCGCTATCTGCCTGCGGATCGTGAAGTCGACGTGCTGGGACTGGTCCACCGCCAGTACCCCACCGGGTTTCTGGATCAGATGGCCGCGCCCTTTCATTCTGGGCTGGACAAAGCGACTGCGTGATCCTGTATGTCTGAGCACGGTGGTCACTCTACCATCGAGGCGACCATGCGCCTCATTCACGATCGGGAATGGCTGCCATTGCTGACGCACACAGAGCGGCCCGATGCGGTTCAACGCCAACTCCTGTCGACCATTCTCGCCTCACAGCGAGATACGCAATTCGGACGACTGCATGGGTTTACGTCGCTCCGGTCCTACGAAGAATTTGCCCGGGCGGTCCCGGTGCTCGGGTTCGAGGATCTTCGACAGGACATTGAAAGCCAAGAGCAGAGCGGGGAGTTCCTCCTCAACGCCGAACAGCCGGTCCACTATGTCCAGACCAGTGGGACCACAGGGAAGCCCAAGCACTTGCCCTTAATTAGGCCAGCGATTGACTGGATCAGTCAGTATCAGCGGCTGTTTTCCTATGCGCAATGGTCGGGTGTACCCAAGATCTACGATGGACAGGTCTTGGTCATTGCGGGCCAGACAGTTGAAGGGCATCTGCCTGGAGGCGCGCCGTACGGATCCATGTCAGGGTTGATGAATGAGGCGCTGCCAATGGTGATTCGGCAGAAGAGCGTCCTGCCCGACGGAATCCTCCGTGTCGCTGATGTTCGGCTTAAATACCTGAGAATGGCTGCCTGTGCTGTGGCGGCCGGGACACTGTCTGTACTTGCGACGCCCAATCCATCGACCATTCTCAAACTGTTGGAGGTCATATGTTCCGAATTTCCGCACCTGGTAGAAGCGCTGGCGGTCGGACCACGGCATCCGATCTTTTCGCAAGGAATGGCGTGGAGGGAATCGATCGCTCTCGATGAAGGGCGTCTTGCCTATCTCCAAACCGTGATTGGACAAGCATCGAAATTGGATCTCGCCGCGCTCTGGCCGGAACTTCGAGCCGTCATCACGCGGACAGGTGGCAACTGCGCGGTCTTGATCTCAAAGCTTTGCGCTTTTTTGCCGAAAGAGACGGCAGGTGTCGAAATGGGTTACTTGTCCAGCGAATGTCTGGGAAGCCTGAATGTCGATGTCAGAGAGAACCGATGCATTCCGACGTTTCAGGAGCATTTTTTCGAGTTCGTTGAAGTAGCTGATGGCGATGACCAAATGACTGATCCTATTCTGCTTGGAGATCTACACCAGGGAAAGAAGTATCAGGTCTTCGTGACGACGAGGAGTGGCCTCTATCGCTATGCGATGAATGACATCGTGAAGTGACGGGCTGGTTCAACCGTGTCCCGACCATTCGGTTTGTCCAAAAAGGCAAAGGCGTCACGACTATCACGGGGAAAAAGTGTACGAACACCAAGCGGTGGAGGCCGTTGAAACGATTCTAAAATCTACGGATCTGGCTTGCAAGTTCTACGTGATGCTGGCTGACGTTCACCGGGCGGGATACACACTGTATCTTGAACAGGTCTCCGTACCCAGTTCATTCGGCAACGAGGTCGATGAGCAGCTGGCACGCCTGAATGTGGAATGCCAGGCGAAGCGAGAAAGTAGCCGACTGCTGCCGCTTCATGTCGTGCCGCTCCGAGTTGGCACGGCGGAGGCCTATCGGAGCCATTGTGTGGCCAAGGGGCAGCGTGATTCACAGCTCAAATTGATTCGACTTCAATATGCGCACGACTGTTCATTCGATTTCGCGCCACACCTCTGGTAAGGCCGACCATGCCCATCACAAGACTATCCATAGAACCACTGAAGATTCCGTTTAAACAGGCCTTCGTTCATGCGTCGGCAGTTCGTGCGGAGACCGAGAGTGTATTGGTTACCGTCACCAACGCGAACAGAGTGGAAGGAGTAGGGGAGGGATGTCCTCGCCACTATGTGACGGGTGAAACGGTCGACTCGATTGAGCGCTTCATCGACATACACCGGGAACAATGGATGGCATTCGCATCAGTCCACGATCTAAAGAACTGGGCGTCCCTCCATTCTTCTGTGATCGATCAGAATCCGGCTGCCTGGTGCGCGGTCGAAACAGCTTTTCTTGATGTATTCGGGAAAGAGGCAGGAGTGCCGATCGAAGGCCTACTCGGTTATCCGCCATTGAGCGGACTGTTTCAGTATTCAGCGGTATTGGGAACGGATAGTTCTCGCTCGTTTAAAAAGCAGCTTGAGCGCTATCTCGCCGCAGGCTTTACCGATTTCAAGGTGAAGGTGACTGGAAGATTGCAGGATGACTGCGACAAGTTGGAACGATGGGCGTCAAGAGAAGATTCACCGATACGGGTCAGGCTCGATGCCAACAATTTGTGGAGCGATGCTCAAGGCGCCTTCTCCTATCTCAAGTAGCTTCCTGGTAGGGTGACTGCCGTTGAAGAACCGCTCAAGGTTGGGGATTACGGTGGGTGTCGACGGTTGGCGCAAGAATTGAAAATTCCCATAGTTCTGGACGAGAGCTTTCTGAGGTTGGATCAGTTTGCAGGGATTCAGAACGATCCCCATCCGACCTGGATCATTAATATTCGTGTGTCGAAGATGGGTGGTATCCTCCGCTCGTTGGCTGTCGCCAAACGGGCAAGAGAAGTCAGCATTCCCATTGTCATTGGCGCCCAGGTGGGAGAAACGAGCGTGTTGACGAGGGCGGCGTTGACGATCGCGAACACCTATCGTGACATCCTAGTCGCACAAGAAGGCGCTTTGGGGACATTACTGCTGGAATGGGACATCTGTGATCCATCGCTGATGTTCGGAGCCGCGGGGTGGTTGGATGCCAAGGCGGTGAATGGACTCGGTTTGGGGCTTGCTCGGCTGGGATACATGACGATCAGACAAAAACTCAAGCCTGCGATAACTCCTGCCTCCTCCCATCTCGAGAACCTGAGCTAAATCCATCCGCTCCGTATTAGCAGCAAGGGCTGTTTTCATTCTGGGCTTCAGCGAACACTTTGCGCTTGACGTGGACTAGTGTGTTTGCCTAGAAATGAATTCTAGGGTCCTCTAGATGCTGTGGTAGATGTGTTTGTTATCAATGGGAAGGAATTGACCATGAGGCATCTTGCATTCGCAATTGCTAGTCTGGTGTTCGTGACGGGTCTGTCAGGCTGTTCGAGTTCAGCTGGGATGGGTGTGCTCGGCGGTGTACTTGGCGCCGGCGCAGCAGGTGGCAGTTATGAGTATCATCTCAAGCGCCAGAAAGATCGCGTGGAAGACGATTTAAAAGCCGGGAAAATTGATCAGAAGGAATACGAGATTCGCAAGGATCAGATTGCGAGAGACTCACTGCTCCAATAATATCGATAACTGGTTGCCGGCTATTTGTCCTAGTTTATTCTTAGACATTGTCGTCAAGAAAGAGAGCGCCAGAAGGGTGAATACAAACGGAGCATAGACGCTCTCTCTGTGAGGCATAGACTCGACTAAAAACAGTTGATGAGTGGTACCCGATCTTATTTCCTGCCCTCAGCCTTCCCACGGTCTCGCATTAGGTGCCGTGCTACTGCATGATAGGCGGGCAGCGATGTGGAGTCGTTCGCAGTATTGCTGGCGAGGGGATGGCTGGCAAATCGCCCAATGACTACGGCAGCTGTGGGGTCGATGTACAGCGACTGACCGTGAACTCCTCGCGCCATAAAGGCGCCGTGGTCGTTATGTGTGATCCACCACATATTTCGGTAACTCCATCCCTTCAGCACGGGAAATCCGGCCTTGGTAAAGTCTTGCGCGCTCCCACCTCGGCGAATATCGGCCACGACTGCTTGGGGAACAATCTGATGTCCGTTATAGTGCCCGTTGTTGCGAATCATTTCGCCGAATCGCGCAAGGTCGCGAAGACCCATGTTCAGACCTCCGCCCGCGAAAGGTGTTCCGATGGAGTCAACCGACATGTAGGCATCCTGCTCAGCGCCCAGCTTGCTCCAGATTCGCTCTGAAAGTAGTTGAGCAACGGAACGTCCGCTTACCCGAGCGAGAATCCATCCCAGCGCATCGGCGTTGGCCGTACGGTAGTGGAACGCGTCCCCGTGCGTGCCATCCGGCTGGATGGACTGGAGAAAATCGTAGTAGGAACGCGGTCCCGTGTAGTCTTTTGGTTTGGGCAGCGGATTGCCGGCTGCAGTGTGGGCCCAGACCTCTGCCTTCGGATCGGAGTAGTCTTCGCTGAAACGTATGCCCGTGGTCATATCCATGACCTGACGCACTGTGGCGCTAGCAAATGCCGACTGCTCAAGCTCCGGGACATATTCAGCTACGCGAACATCGGGGTCCAATGTTCCTTCGGCAACCATCATGGCAGCCAGCGTTCCGATAAAGGTTTTTGTGATGGACATTCCGCCGTGCTGTCCATCTGGGTTCAATACGCCGAAGTACTGCTCATACACCACCCGGCCCTCATGGAGGACTATAATACCGTCGGTGTAGTTCGCCAGCAGTGACTCTTGCCAGGTCATGGGGCGCTCACTGCCAGGCGGCAGGAATGTGATGGCGTCGATGTCGTCCCGCAGTGTCCACTCAAACTGAGCTGGTGTACCCGTCCCACGCGAGACGTTGACCGTCGGCATCAGCTGTCTGAAGTTAGCGACGCTCCAGCGCATCGTTGGAAAGCGAAAGTAGCTACCGTCCTCAAATCGAACCACTCGGTCATCTGGGGGTGGTGAACCAACCATCCAGCCGAGTGTGGCTGGGTCACTGTCGATTGCGTTGGGAAAGGTCTGGTCAGCTGAATAGGCGCTATGTGACGTGAGAGGTAGAAGCGCGGTGACAATGAGAGTAGCTGAAAGCCCTCGCAAGGCCAATGAGCTCATCATGTTCTCCTTGTCGCTTGAAGCGGGATGTCGGTTTTTGGTTTAGCACGTTGCCAAACGTGCTATCAAGAATG